>CBDVDN010000129.1:0-4207 GCA_965372775.1 uncultured Gammaproteobacteria bacterium | reverse complement strand
TATTTGCGGTGTGCTTACTAGCAACTTCTTTAGCCTATTTTTATATTTTTTCAGCACAGTTTAAAGAAATGAAACACTTAACAGAACAAGAAACGGCATTAAAAATCCAATATCGCTTCGATAATAAAAAAATCCATCAAGCAAACGCCTTGAAAACGCAATTCAACACATTAAAAAGCATCTATAACCGCCAAATAAAACAATATAGAAACATGAGCCAATCTGACGTAATTAAAAACGTCTCTCGCCTTGCAAAAGCACTTAACCTACAGTTACGAGCCTTAGATTCTTACTCAAAGAATAAAACTAATTCATTTAAATTAAATATGACTGGCAAATACCGAAAAATAAATAAATTTTTAAAACAAACCCTAAAACCTTCATCGCCTTATATCTTGAACCGTATGCAATTAACACATAACAAAAAAAACTATTTATGCCGTTTGAATTTTGCTTTATTAACAAACCAAAGGAACACAAAACATGTCTAAAAAAATGCTGCCCCTTATATTAATGTTAACAATACTATGTTTTTCCTTGTGCGGCTGCCGCCAACCAAAAGAACATCAAGATGTAAAAAAATTCGTGGTCAATACAAAAACCACAAAACCAATCCCTATAAAGCCCTTGCCAAAATTCCTATCACCACCAGAAATAAAAAACACAAATGTAAAAAACCCCAGACTTTCAAAAGATATTACATTTCATCAGTACGCACTTTCTGAATTAACTTTAATCGGTTGTCTAACCAGCCCCAACAAAAAAGACGCCTTAATAGCCAGTCCCAACGATGAGATCGCAACAATAAAAACAGGCGACAAACTTGGCAAAGATAGTATACGTGTTACCAAAATAGCGCCAACCTATATTCAGCTTATTGCGCCAAACGATAAATCAAACAAAAAAACAACCTTATTTTTACGTACACAATCTAATTAAAAGGAAATAAACATGAAAAAGCTCACAATTCTCATTCTATCTCTAATAATTCTCAACTTAACACAACAACTCTTCGCACAAACAAACAACCCACTCGCTATAACCGCTTTAAACTTACGCACTGTGCCAACTCGAACAGCACTAGAATGGCTGGCTAAATTCGCTCATGCTAATATTGTCGTCAGTCATGCCGCACAAGGTGAAATCACCCTAGGATTAAAAAATGTTTCTTGGCAAAAAGCCATGGATGTGATTTTATTTTCAAATGGACTGTTCGAAAAAAAGGTCGGAAATATCATTTATATTGCGCCGCTTTCTGAAATACAATCCCATGAAAAACAACAACGTTCCATTGAAGCTGAAACGCCGCTGCATACCAAGCTCCTTTCTTTAAATTATGCTAACGCGGGCAATATTGTTAAGCTACTTAAAGATAAGGACAGAAGCCTGCTCTCTAAATCCGGCTCTGTTTCTTTTGATGCGCGCACAAACAGCATATTGGTACGTGACAACCAAGCCAGCATCAACGAAATTCAGCATTTCATTAAAAAGCTGGACATTCCAGTTCCGCAAGTATTAATTGAAGCACGCATTGTTAACATCGATAGCGATTATGAAAAAGACTTAGGCTTTAAATTCGGCACGGTTAATGATCAGCAAAACGACAGCTCCTCCGAAAAAAACACCAACGGAGACTTAAACACAGATTTACCTTCGTTATCTGGAAAAGCGGGTCTTTTCAATCTTGCGCTATTCAAAATTGCAAAAGGAACATTACTAGACTTAGAGCTATCCGCATTAGAAAGCGAAGGACGCGCTGAAATTATTTCCAATCCAAAACTATTAACAGCCAATCAGCAGCCGGCAATGATTGAATCCGGCGAAGAAATACCTTATCAAAACACCGTCGCACAAGGCGTTACGTCCACAACCTTCAAAAATGCCGTATTACGCTTAAAAGTCACACCGCAAATTAATCCCGATAACAAAATAATTCTGCATTTAGAGCTTAATCAAGACAAACGCGGCAGCAAAGAATTCAAAGGCGTGCCCACAATCGACACACGAAAAATTAACACTCAGGTTCTCATCAACGACAATCAAACGGTTGTATTAGGCGGCATTTACGAACAAACAAAAACAAACGGCGTACAGCGCATTCCGTTTCTTGGCAAACTTCCACTCATCGGCGCACTCTTCCGCCACAAAAAAACAATCAACACCCGAAGAGAATTACTAGTCTTTGTAACACCAAAGATTATTAAAACATCCAAAGCAATCAAAAACCAAAAACATAACCCATTGAAATATAAACACAAACATCACGCTACGTCATTCAAGAGAAAATAATCAAAAATTTATATTGGTAAATGCCATTCTAAAGTGTAAAATTACGTGTAAAGTTTTGGTTAGACATTTGAAAGGAAATTTTTTTATGAAACATGAAAAACTCAAAAAATCACCGCTCGCTTATGTCTTAGCGCAGGTCAAAATAAGCTCGATTGAAAATATCGAAAAATACGTTCCCGAACTTCAGGATGATATTAGAAAAGAAGATTTTCCCACTTTCAATAAAATCAATCTTCAAACAATTGAAATAAATGAAAACATAAAACCAAATATATGCACTGCCACGCAATGGCATTTCAAAGATAAAGAATCCGAAACGGGCATACTCCTTGATAAACAAGCAATAACTATTCATACAAGTCGCTATCAGGGTTTTGATGCCTTTACCTCAACAATTAAGAAAGTTCTCACTGTATTTAATAAAACACTAGGCATAGCATTATCAACACGAATTGCCCTCAGATATATTAATGTTGTTCAAACAAACATAGAAAAATATATTAATCGAGAATTATTGGGATTTTACAACAAAGCAGACAAAGAATTTTTGAGCAATACCGAAACCATACATCGAAATGAAGATGAAGACAAATATACAGTGATAAGATCCACTCACAATAAAAACTTTCGTATTTCTGAAAAAAATTTACTAATTCCGCTGGATTTAGCATCAGTCGCAAATCATTTATCTTTCGAACATCAAAAACAACCTGAAAATGATTACGTAATAATTGATATAGATAATTTTTACAGAAAACAATCTGAATTCGATATACAAAGTATCATGAAAAAACTTTCAGCATTACATAGTGAAATATATGACATTTTTTGTAACGCAAGCACATCCGATGCTTTAAAATCATGGACATAACATCTTGAAGAGGTTTACAAAAATGCCACAAATTAACACCAGTCCAACCGCATCCACCACAAAACAATTTTTCGTTGTTGTGCGTATTTACAATGAAAACGCATATTATGATGATTATCCGATATCAGAAAAAAATAACGCCATCTATGAAAAATCCGGCTCGACAAATGACTTAAAAAATATTTTTAAAAATTTTACTGCTTTCAGAAATAAAAACGTAAAAACCTTAACAAAAAACAATAATAAAGAGGAAATAAAAATGCTTTCTCCAAAAAAACAGATCAATGACTTAAGAAAAAACATTGGCTTTAATATATCTGAAATCGCAGCGATTCTGCATGTTCAAAGACCCACTATTTATGGCTGGCTAGAATCCAATAGAGCCATGCCGCGTAAAATCAATCAAAAAAGGCTAAATGAAATTTATAATATTTGTGAAAAATGGTTTCAAAAAAATTTGGAGCATATAAATTGCTATCTAGACCGACCTATTCATAATGGCCAATCTTTACTTGATCTTTTAACCAAAAAAAACTTGAACAGTAAAATTATCTATGCGGCTTTCGAACAACTAGAAAAAATAATTAAAGAAGATGACTCGGATTTAGAACAACACAATAACTTTATAAAAAAACATGGACTAGAAGAAAGAGTAAAACTGCATCGAGAAAGAGTTAGAAAAACGCATCGCGGCATAGGTTAGGATATATGGCTAAAACTAATAAAAAAACTAACAATACAACAAGAGAAACTATAAAAACCAAAGGCTGGAAACAAGGCTCATGCCTTTATATCGAGAAAACTCATCCTTTAATTACCAATGATCACATTCTTAAAAAAGAGGGCTTATATATAGTGTTATCTCAAGATTGTGATCTACTACACAAATCATTCGAGACTGAACCTTTCTGTGAATTACTTTATGCAAAAAATATTGACAAACCAAATGGTAACTATATTGCAGGAAAAAATCCAAGAACAATACATATTACTATATTAATTAATGGAGAAAATCATCATTATGAATGTTCAATAAAGGATCGTTTT
>CBDVDN010000128.1:0-4225 GCA_965372775.1 uncultured Gammaproteobacteria bacterium | reverse complement strand
TAATAGTAATAAATTTTTCCATAAAGGATATTTATTCATAAATTATCTCTGATTCTCTGATTCTTTGATTAAAGCAGTGCTATTTAATCGTTCCTTTTGGCAAAATACTCGCTACAGCCGGTTTTTGAATCCTTATTTCAACGTTTTCCGCAATAGAAACCATAACAAAAGCTTCTTCAACCCGCAAAACCTTACCAATAATGCCGCCGCTAGTTACGATTTCATCGCCTTGCTTCAAAGCGGAAATCATTTCTCTTTGCTGCTTCACGCGTTTGCTTTGTGGACGCCACATAAAGAAATAAATTAATGCGACAAATACAACCAGCATTAAAATCATATTTATAGGTGGAACATGCGCTACCGCAGGGCTAGCTGGCGTTGCAGCCATTGCATTTGGAATAAAAAAACTCATAAAATTTACCCTCGTTTGGACGGATTCAATAAGAATAGTATTCTGAATAATATTTCACATTTACTCAGAACAATATAAACCGATAACTTACAGGATTTTTCTAATAATGCAAGGAAACAAACAATTTTTTGCTCATTTGCGCAAATTTGACTATGGCTTTTATAACCTCTAAAATACTCGTAAAATTTACAAAGGAACCCCCTTTATGACCACAAAACCTCAAGAAAAATTCAATTTAGAAACATCACTAACTGAACTGGAACAACTTATTGAAAAGTTAGAATCCGGTCAAATCGACTTGGAACAATCTTTACAGCTTTTTGAAAAAGGAGTACATCTCACTAAAGCTTGTAAAAAATCATTAGCTGAGGCTGAACAAAAAGTACAACAGCTTACTGGAGATGACATCTCTTCGGAATTATCGGATTTTCCAGAAGGAAATTAAGCTTTGAATTTTAAAGATTACCTTGTTTCATCCCAACACCGCATTAATTATGTTCTGAAGCATTATTTGCCTGCTGATACCGATAATATCCTTTATAAAGCAATGATTTATAGCGTGCTAAATGGCGGTAAACGACTGCGCCCGCTGTTGGTCTATATGACCGGCGAAATATTGGGTGCGCCATTAGAAGCGCTCGATATCCCTGCCTGTGCTATTGAACAGATACATTCTTTTTCATTAATACATGATGATCTGCCGGCTTTAGATAATGATGACTTACGCCGCGGTAAACCTTCTTGTCATAAAGCTTTCGATGAAGCAATTGCTATCTTAGCAGGAGATGCGCTACAGCCCTTAGCTTTCGATGTGTTGTCTAGTCAAACGCCGCTTTTAACAGCTGAGCAGCAAATCAAAATGATTCAAACATTATCAAAAGCATGTAGAAAAATGGTTATAGGTCAAGCTCTTGATATCGCCAACCCTCAACAACCGTCCGAAGAAACGTTCACGCATATAAATCAAGCAAAAACAGGCGCATTAATAGAAGCAAGCGTTAACTTAGGCGCAATTACTGCAAACTGCAAAGATGAGTTAACTTTAAATGCCCTATCTCAATATGCGCAATATGTTGGTCTTGCCTTTCAAATTCATGATGATATTGCCGACTTTGAGAAACCATCTAAAAAAAATGAAAAAATAACCTACCCTGCATTAATTGGTATTGAAAATGCTAAACAAAAAGTTCGCGAACTGCATGACCTCGCTATACAGCAATTAAAAACGGTTAATTTAGATGATTCTTATCTGTCGGATTTTGCGGGATATGTTGCAAATCGCCCTCACTAAAAATAGCAACCAAAATATAGTTGCTTTTTTAATAAAATATGAAGAAACTCGTGCTTTATAATTAAAACCCAGATATCCTTTTTTCACATTTGAGCATCAGGAGACACCTATAATGCGTAAACTACTAACGACTACAACACTAATTATCGGGCTTGCGTTTTTATCCGTAACGTATGCGGATAAACCAGCGAACAACAAAAAAAAGACTGCGCCAACAAAAACCGCGGCACCGTCTGCTTTGACCAATCTTAGCTTATCATTTATCCAAACTGCGCGAGCTGCTATATTGCGCGCAATTCCGAACGAACCTGAAAATTATATATTAACGTTATACGACGTTAATCCTTATACCACTTATTTTTCTCGTCGACCTAATCGCGTCAGCGGTATAGCGACATCTGAAGATTTTGTAAAGGCATGGAAAGTAGGAGAGAACAATTTTGAAATCGATAATCCAAATGGTTTAATCATTCCGTGTGAAATTGACGGTGCAACTAATAAAAGCGAAACATTTTATATTGTTCGTCTAGCTTCTCCTGTTTATAAAACCAATAAAAAAGGACTCATCAATATTCAATACGCCGTCAAATCAATAGGCTCAAGAAATATAATTTATAAACATATTAGATTTGATTATGTCACACTGATTATTGGGTAAATTCAATCGCGAAGAACATTAACATATCCTCGGGAGCTGCTCACCTACCAGCCAATCCAGCACACGATTACTGCCAAACTTTGTTTTTAGGCGAACGAAATGGCGAGGATCTTCGATAACTTCACCAATGATTTCAGCATGCCGTCCCAGCGGATTTGCTTTCATCACCTCTAACAAACGCTTACTTTCTTCCGCCGGACAGATTGCTAATAATTTTCCTTCATTTGCAATATAAAGCGGATCTAGTCCTAATAATTCACAAGCACTCGCTACTTCATCACGAATGGGAATTTTGGCTTCGTTAAGCATAAAACCAACTTTGGATTGCTCAGCCCATTCATTAACAGTTGCAGCAAACCCACCGCGGGTTGGATCGCGCAAACAACTAATATTAGGCACGGCAGTAATCATATCCGAGACAAGTCCGTTTAAAGCAGCCGTATCAGATTCAATTGTTGTATGGAATTTAACATTTTCTCGATGCGCCATAACCGCAATACCATGATCACCCATATATCCGCTTACTATTATATGATCGCCAGCCTTCGCTCGATCACCCGAAATAAAAACATTATCTGGCACAACGCCTACGCCAGTTGTCGTAATAAATACACCGTCGCCTTTGCCCTTTTCAACAACTTTTGTATCACCAGTGACGATGGAAACATTTGCTTTTTTTGCTGCATTTGCCATCGACTCAACAATCCTTTTTAAATTACTTAATGGAAACCCTTCTTCTAAAATAAAACTTGCTGATAAATATAACGGTTTTGCACCGGACATAACTACATCATTGACTGTACCATTCACAGACAAAGATCCAATATCTCCGCCCGGAAAAAATAAAGGAGAAATGACATGCCCATCAGTCGATATCACCATACGGCAAGCCGGCACGTTAAAACAAGCTTGATCGTTTTTTTGAGCAAGCCATTCATTATCAAAAGCATTTAAAAAAAGCTGATCGATTAAATGAGCCATGGCTTTCCCGCCGCTGCCGTGACTTAAATCAATAAACCCTTTTTCAAAATCGATTTTCATTATCAAACCACCTCATTATTTCCGGTTTTAATAATTTGTTGGGTTAATCGCCTTGCGGCGATTGACCCAACCTACTTTATCTGTCCTCTGGAATACGCATAATACGCAGCACATGCACCTTCCGAAGAAACCATACATGCACCCATCGGATTTTCCGGCGTACAAACTTTTTCAAATAAAGCACATTCAAAAGGTTTTTTCATGCCGCATAAAATTGCACCGCACTCACAAGCATTATTTTCTTGGGCATTAGATACATCAGATAATTCAAAACATTTTTCAACATCAAATTCAGCATAAGCGTCTTTGATTTTTAACGCGCTATCCGGAATCCACCCTACTCCTCGCCATTCGAATTTATCACGTAATTCAAAAACCTCTGCCATCAAAGCTTGTGATTTTAAATTACCTTCGCGGCTTACTGCTCGCGTATATTGATTCTCTACAACATGTTTTCCAGCATTAGTTTGATGAATTAACATCAAAATAGACTGCAAGACATCTAAAGGTTCAAATCCTGAAATAACAATTGGTTTTGCATGTTTTTGTCCGACTGCTTCGTAAGCTTTACTTCCGATAACAATGCTGACATGTGCTGGACCCACAATTCCGTCCAATCGAACACCGCTTTCACCATCTGCATTCTGAATCTGCAAAATCGCATTGAGCGCTGGGGGTGTTAAAACATGATTACAAAAAACAAAAAAGTTTTTTAATCCTATTGCTTTCGCTTCTTTAATCGCAACTGAGGTCGGCGGTGTTGTAGTTTCAAATCCGATTGCAAAAAATATTACCTTTTTATCTGAATGTTTTTTAGCAATGT
>CBDVDN010000127.1:0-4239 GCA_965372775.1 uncultured Gammaproteobacteria bacterium | reverse complement strand
CGCTTTGTGCGAAAATTACAAAAGAAAATTTACATGGCTTTGTGATTGAATAATAGGAAGATTGATATGCAAGATCATTATATTGAAGTGAATGGAATTAAAACGCGATATTGGGAGGAAGGTTCTGGTGATGTGCCGCTTATATTGGTGCATGGTTTGGCAGCTAGTGTGGAGTATTGGGAAGAGAATATTCAAGCTTTGGCTAAAAACCGCCGCGTTATTGCGATGGATTTAATAGGATTCGGCTTAACGGATAAGCCTAAAATTTGTTATGATTCGGATGCGTTTGTTAACTTTTTAAAGTCTTTTTTAGCGCAGCTTAATATTGAAAGTTTTTATTTGATTGGACATTCTTTAGGCGGTAGTGTTTGCGCGCAATTCGCAATGGATTCCCCTGGGCGGGTTAAAAAACTGATTTTAACTAGCAGTGCTGGCTTTGATAAACAATTGCCATTGCTGCTGCGTTTGGGAAGTTTGCCGCTATTGGGAAAGTTGTTAGATTTATGTACGCGTGATGTTTTTGCGAAAGTTATTCGAGGGTTTTCTTACAATCCGAGAAGCTTTAGCGATGATTTAATCGATAGGCTTTTTCATCTGCGAAAGCTTCCGAATGCTTCTTATGCGGTTATTAATGTTTTAAAAAATCATGTTAACGTATTTGGTATTCGAAAAAGACTTTTGGCGCGAGTGAGAGAAGGCATGTCGAATTTGAATATGCCGGTGCTGATTGTTTGGGGCAAGGACGATCCGCTTTTATCTGTTAGAGGCGCTCATAAAGCTAAAGAATTAATTCCGCACGCGGATATTCATTTGTTTGATCAGTGCGGGCATGTTCCGCCGCTGGAGCATCCGGAGCAGTATAGCCAATTAATTAATGATTTTTTGACGTAAAGTTATAAAATGTAGGTTGGGCTAAGCGCCCATGACCGTGCGAGGTATATCTAAACTATAGTCTGTTGTGATCTGTAACAAAGCTATGAAATATCTATGTAAGTGCAGTCCAACAAGATTGTTGGGCTGCGCTTAATTGTTGTATCGTAGCTATTTTTATGTTATGAAATGCATTTTGTTTGAAAAGTATTTTATAAGCTTATGGGCGCTTAGCCCAATCTACAGGAAAGTGGTTTATTTAAGGAGGTTAATTATGCGATATCTAATCAGTATGATGGCGGTTGCTTTATTAAGCGTTTCTATTCCTTTTGCTTATGCAAAGGATAAGGTTAAACCTAGACAACTGGTAAAGGCGGAACAAGTCTCTTTGTATGCACAGCCTTCACAGAAATCTCATGTGGTGATGAAAGTGAGTCCTTGGCATACATGGATTCCGATTTATCGTAAAGGCGATTGGCTTAAGGTGGGTAATCCGGAGGATGGTAAAATTGGGTGGTTGAATATGCCGCAATACCGTCGTTTAGTTACGAACATTATTCAGCCGATAGTCAGAGATATGTATGTCAGTGTTACACGGACGCCGGATAATCATGGGAAATATAAAATAACAGCGTACAAAAATGGTAAAAAACTGAGTGATAAAGATGCCAAAAAATTATTTCGGCAAATGCGTTCGGATCAATGGAGTACAGAGCGGCAGTTCTGGCGCATGCGGCGGCAAATGAATCGTTGGTTTTACCGACGGATGAGGGATTTTGATGAAAATTTTGATCCGCCCAAAGAACATAAAGAATTATGGAAGTTCAAAATGCTGAATCCGAAAAAAATTATAGAGAAAAAATCAATATTTAATTTTGAAAGTATGAAAGATAAAATACGTAAGGCAAAAGAAGGTAAATCTGTTTTGTGATGCGGAAATTTTTATAAATTTTTTCTTGAAATAAGATCATTCAATCCCATTTAGTAGTAAGTAGGGGCGACCCTTGCGGCCGCCCGTCCTTATTTTGACCCCATGTTCAAATTAATCGAGGAATTTAAAATATGACAGTTGAAGCACAAAAAGAAACATTAGGTTTTGAAACAGAAGCAAAGCAATTATTACATTTGATGGTTAACGCTTTATATAGCAATAAAGAGATATTTTTACGAGAGCTGATTTCTAATTCATCAGATGCGATAGATAAGTTGCGTTTTGAAGCATTATCGGATTCCGCGTTGCTGGAAGACAATCCAGAATTACAGATTTATGTTGAATTTGATGAGAAAGCAAAAACGATTACGGTTCGAGATAACGGTATCGGCATGAACCGTGATGAAGTTATTGCGAATTTAGGAACGATTGCCCGATCAGGAACAAAAGAATTTTTGGCGTCATTGTCTGGTGATCAAGCAAAAGATTCAAAATTAATTGGTCAATTCGGTGTTGGATTTTATTCGTCATTTATTATCGCAGATAAAGTGACGGTCATTACAAGACGCGCTGGATTGACGGAAGAGCATGGTGTTTACTGGGAATCGGACGGGCAGGGCAAATATACTATTGAAAATGTTAACAAGACTGACCGAGGCACAGAAGTTGTTTTACATTTAAAGAAAGATGAAACAGAATTTGCAGATATTTGGCGGTTGAGAAGCATTATTAATAAATATTCAGATCATGTTGCCATTCCTATTTTGATGGAAAAGGCAGAATTGCCGACAGATGCGGAAAAAGAAGATAAAGAACAAGAAGAAAAAGTAGCGGCGCCGAAATGGGAGACCGTTAATCGTGCGACGGCTTTATGGACGCTGCCGAAAAGTAAGATTACCGATGAACAATATAAAGAGTTATATAAACATATTTCTCATGAATTCGATGATCCAGTGTTATGGAGTCATAATAAAGTCGAAGGCAAAATGCAGTATATTAGTTTATTGTACTTGCCAGCCAAAGCGCCTTTCGATTTATATAATAGAGAAAACCCTCATGGTTTGAAATTATACGTTAACCGTATCTTTATTATGGATGATGCTGATCAGTTTTTACCGATTTATTTAAGATTTGTAAAAGGCATCGTTGATTCTAGCGATTTGCCGCTGAACATTTCAAGAGAAATTCTTCAGCGCAGTAAAGTTATCGATAATATTCGTTCGGCATTAATTAAGCGCGTTTTAGATATGCTGAAAAAATTATCTCAAGATGATCCTGAAAAATATGCTGTATTCTGGAAGGAATTCGGAAAGGTTTTAAAAGAAGGACCGGCGGAAGATTTTTCTAATAAAGAAGAAATCGCAAAACTTTTACGTTTTGCTTCAACGCATACAGATGAAGAAGAACAAAACGTTTCGTTGCAGGATTATATAGGACGTATGCAGGAAGGACAGGATAAGATTTATTATATGACTGCCGATAGTTTTGCAGCAGCAAAAAATAGTCCGCATCTTGAAATCTTCCGTAAAAAAGGCATTGAAGTTTTATTATTATCCGATCGAATTGATGAATGGCTTGTGACGCATTTAACGGAATTTGATGGTAAGGCGTTGGAATCTGTTACAAGAGGAGATTTAAAGCTTGATAAATTAGACGATGAAGAAACAAAAGAAAAGGAAGAAAAAGCCAAAGATGAATTTGCCGGTATGCTCAAGCAAATCAAAGATGTGCTGGGCGATAAAATAAAAGAAGTTCGCATTACACATCGCTTGACGACCTCTCCGGCTTGTATTGTTGCGGATGATTATGATATGAATCGTAATATGCAGCGTATTTTACAGGCGGTTGGTCAGCAGCTTCCGAGCAGTAAACCTATTCTGGAATTAAATACAGAGCATACGATAGTGAAAAGGCTCAAAGACGAACAGGATGACGAGCGCTTTGCGGAATGGACTGAAATCTTATATGAACAGTCGATTCTCGCGGAAGGTGGTCAATTAGAGGATCCAGCAACATTTGTCTCACGATTGAATAAATTGTTGTTGGAATTGGCTAAGTGATGATTCGGAAAATGTTTCGTGCGCGCTCCTAAGGCTTCGACAGAGCCTAACCTAAACCGCAAGGCAAATATTAGTTAAATCTGTCATTTCCCTGTAGTATCTCGCAGATTCGCAGATGCCATGTAGGGGCAGCCCTTGCGGCTGCCCATTTGGGCGACCGCAAGGGTTTTTGGGCGACCGCAAGGGTCGCCCCTACTATAAATTTTACAATAACGGGTTAAACGGATTTTTATACTGCGGGGAATTTGCAAAATTTGTAAAAAAACCAAAAAGCATGTGGCTTTTTTATATTTTGAGGTGTATATTTTCCATACACTTTCTTTGTATCTTCTCCATATTGCAGGGTAAGTGAAGAATTTGGTTAATTTTGCATCAATT
>CBDVDN010000126.1:0-4259 GCA_965372775.1 uncultured Gammaproteobacteria bacterium | reverse complement strand
CAGATGAAAAAAATATACCTGCTAACATTTTTTGTTTTTTTGGGTCTTTGAAAGTTTGGCGTATAAATCGAAGAAGTTGAGATTTAATGCCAATCATTTGTAATGGAAATCCATTAATTAGCGCGCGTTTATAAATATCACGCTCATGCTGCAGACGCCAAATTAATTGGTTATTTAGTTGGTGAACAAGTCTGTCTAATTCTTGGCTGATCAGATCTATTTTTTTTGCATTTTTATCATATTTTTCTCTATTTACGGGAAAACCCCATGTTTGACAACGCTCATCATGGCTTAAGTCACTAAAAAATTCACGAAATCCAGTGACAAGGTCACATTTATTTACAATAAGGAATATGGGGGTATCGCTTGAAAATTTTTTAATTATAGCCCCAATAAGTTGTTGAAGATTTCTTTGTGATGGTTTTTTTCGGGATTTTAGAGAGTTTTTTAGGAGCGTATTAATACTAATAACGATCACAATTCCGGATAAATATTTTTTATAGCTATGCTTTTTTAAAAGTTTAAGAAATATTTTTTGCGCCCGATTTTTTTTGCTATAAAATACTGGAGGCGTATCAATAATAACAGCGTCTTTTGTAACCCACCAATCGTAAGTTTTTGTGGGCGGAATATTCTTTAAATTGAATTTTTTGCTAAGCGTGAATGGAAGCTCGGATTTTGCAAGTAAACTGGTTTTCCCAGAGCCATTGGGACCTATAACAAGATACCATGGGGCGCGATATAGACTGGATTTTTTTTCATTTTTATCATGAGTAACGCGAGTTTTTTTTAAAAACCGAGCGATTTTTTTAAAACGTTGAGTTAGGTTGTAATCAGCTTGTTTGCGAGTATTCCACATTTAATTTTCCGTGGTATTGATATTCGTTGTAATAGTTTGCAAGGTTTGTGTCAGTTGATTTGAAAATAATTTGATAAAATAACCAAAACTAAAATATGCTCCGCAAAGGATTAACAGTGTAAGAATTAGAATGGTGGAGATGGGAATAAAAAAACGTTTGTGCTTGGCGGATGAGGTTTTCTTGTAAGGCATCGAAGGGGATAAGCGCTTGTCAAATTCGCCGCGACAGGTTCGAATAATATAATAAGTATTATCTATAAACTCTTGTAAGAGGTTTTTTTCGGATAATAGATTTCGAAACTTGCCCTTAAAGCCTAGACTTAGACAAATATACATTAATTCAATAACATCAATAAAAGCAATAGGATTTTCGCAAAGTCTTTCTAAAATAATGAAAAAATTTTCATCAGCGCTAGTTTTTTGCGGGGCTTTTTGTAGTAATGGATTATTTTCCCACCCGATTGCTTGTCCCCAGGCAGTAGTGAAAATTGCTTCGTCAAGGCTAACCGTTAAAGCATAACGACTGATTAAAATACTTTCTTTGTCATAGCCAAGTGTATGAAGGCTGTGTTGGAAATTATCTAATTCTTGGCGTAAATGTTTATGTAGTTTTTCACTATCGTCGTACCCCCCCCCTTTCTGTATTTTTATAAGTAACGAAATTATTTTATCGGCTTTTTTAACTAATTTATTGTCATATGATGAAAGACGCTTTCTGTTTTGTGCGCGGTTGTTGCGATCGCCGCGGGTGTTCTGATTGCGTTGATTCGCTAGTTTTCGTGTTGGGATCAAGTGTTTTTGGGTCATATTGTATAATGAAATTTATATATTCACCGCCTAAGGAGGTGGATTTGTCTTTGGTTCTACCGCAGCTATACCTCGTGCGGTCATAATTTGCGGTTTCTAGCTTGCTCTTTTTTGCCCTGTGCTGTTTTTTAAATCTTGGAAATAGAATAACTATTCCACGCGATTTAAAAACAGCATAGGACAAAAAATATCAGCGCTAAAATTCCTCAAATTATAATTGCGCGAGGTATATTTACAAGTAAAATAGGTGCGGAATGAACATCAATAAAACGAATTAAGGAACATGTGCGTTCCTAATCTATGAAGCCATAAATTTTTAATTTTTTACGTAACGTGCCTCTGCTAAGACCTAATAAAATAGCAGCCTTGGATTGATTTCCTCGAGTGTAGCCCATGACGGCTTCTAATAAAGGCAGTTCCACTTCCTTTAGAACTAGATCATATACGTTATTCACAATGGTTCCACCCAGTTTAGAGAGATAATCTTGCAAAGATCCTTTTATAGTATCTCGTAGGAGTTGCTTTTGTGGTGTAGATGAGTCTATTTGCCTCCTATCCAATGTAGTTTCGAAAGTGTTATCAATAGCCATAAAAAACCTCTCTTTTCCATATTAATTTTTAAGAAAGTAATAATATACCTAAAACAATACGATTATGCAAATATTTTATACAAAATGGGCGCGATTAAAAGTGCGGTCAAAAAAGACAGCAAAATATTTCACTAACCTACGCCATCCTGCGGCTTAACCGCGGGATGACGAGAAATGGATAATTTGACCGCGCGAGGTATATATCTATCCGTTACTTCATTTATTTCCCAAAATCGTTTCCATAAAATGGATGTTTGTGCCGCCGACTTTAAATTGTTGATTATCAAGGATTTTATGATGAAGAGGAACGTTAGTTTTAATCCCGTCAATAACAATTTCATCTAATGCATTGCGCATGCGTGCAATAACAGTTTTTCGATCTTCAGCGTGCGCGATAATTTTCCCAATCAGAGAGTCATAATAAGGCGGGACTTGGTAAGTGCTGTAAATGTAGGAGTCAACTCGGATATTAGGTCCGCCTGGAGGATGATATAAAGAAATCGTTCCAGGAGAAGGCATAAACGAGCGGGGATCTTCGGCATTAATACGGCATTCTATGGCGTGACCGTGAAATTTAATATCCTCTTGTTTATATCGAAGTTTTTCTCCCGCAGCGATATAAAATTGTTCTTTAACAATATCAATACCGGTAATGGCTTCTGTGATAGGGTGTTCCACTTGAATGCGGGTATTCATTTCTATAAAGTAAAATTCATCGTTTTGATATAAAAATTCAAAAGTACCCGCACCGCGATAATTCATTTCAATACAAGTTCTTACGCATAATTTACCGATTTTATTGCGTTGCTCAGGCGTTATGCCTGGTGCAGGCGCTTCTTCTAGCACTTTTTGATGTCGCCGCTGCATCGAGCAATCTCGCTCTCCGAGATGAATTGCATTACCTTGCCCATCCGACAAAACTTGAAATTCAATGTGGCGCGGATTTTCCATGAATTTTTCCAAATAGACGGTTGCATTACCAAATGCAGCACTAGCTTCCGCGCGAGTCATTTTAATGGTTTGAATGAGTTCATCTTCATGACGGACGATCCGCATCCCACGTCCGCCGCCTCCTCCAGCAGCTTTGATAATAACAGGATAGCCAATATTATGGGCTGTTTGTAAGTTTTTGGCGTCATCGCTTTCAGTTGGACCATCAGAGCCGGGAACACAAGGAACACCCATGGACTTCATCGTTTTAATTGCTTCGACTTTATCACCCATACGGCGAATTGTATCTGCTTCGGGGCCTATAAATATAAAACCACTGTTTTCGACTTGTTCGGCAAAATCGGGGTTTTCTGCTAAAAACCCATAACCAGGGTGAATGGCTGTTGCGTTGGTTATTTCTGCTGCGCTGATGATGGCTGGAATATTAAGATAACTGTTTGTTGCAGAAGGCGAACCGATACAAACCGATTCGTCTGCTAGTCTGATATGAATTAAATTTTTATCAGCTGTCGAATGAACAGCAACCGTTTTAATATTTAGTTCTTTGCAAGCACGTAAAATACGCAGCGCAATTTCTCCGCGATTAGCTATGAGTACTTTGGAAATCATGCAAGTAATCCTTATTTTAGTCTTCGATTACAAATAAAGGTTGACCATATTCAACCGGATAGCCGTTTTCGACAAGACAGGATGTGATTTTACCGGTACGATCTGCTTCGATTTGATTGAACATTTTCATTGCTTCGACGATACAGATCACATCACCAATGTTTACGTGCTGACCGATCTCAACGAAAGTTTTTGCATCCGGAGATGGAGAAGCATAAAAAGTACCTACCATGGGTGAGTTGATAGTATATTTGCTATCAAGGGGCTGTTGTTGTGTTTCAGGTTGAGGATCAATTGCGAGGACTGCTTGTGGCGGTTGTGCTGAAACAGGGATAACAGTTGCTGCCGCTGTCGCAGGAATTGGATCTGCGAAGCCTACAAATTGGCTGATACGTACGGATTCTTCACCTTCGCAAATTTCAATTTCACTAATATTTTCATCT
>CBDVDN010000125.1:0-4278 GCA_965372775.1 uncultured Gammaproteobacteria bacterium | reverse complement strand
ACTTCATGCACAATATGCTATCCTTTCGAAATGTTTAACATTCAAAAATTTCTTAAAACCTTAACGACGCGGACTGGTGTTTATCAAATGTTAGATAAACAGGGCGCGATACTTTATGTGGGTAAAGCACGTAATTTAAAACGACGGGTTTCTAGTTATTTTAAAGAAAGAATAGACGATAAAAAAACACGGGCATTGATGCAGCAAGTTATTTCTGTGAAAGTTATTGTGACTGAAACAGAACGAGAAGCGTTAATACTTGAGAATAATTTAATTAAAAAATACCGCCCTCGCTATAATATTTTATTTCGTGACGACAAAAGTTATCCCTATATTTTCCTGTCCAATGATAAGTTTCCGCGCTTGGAAGTTCGGCGAGGCATGAAACGTGAAAAGGGACATTATTATGGTCCTTATCCAAGCGGTATAGCCATCCGTGAGGCTGTTAATATATTACAAAAGCTTTTTAAAATAAGATCTTGTATTAATTCATATTTTTCTTCAAGGTCACGTCCTTGTCTGCAATATCAAATTCATCGATGTGTCGCGCCTTGCGCAGATTATATTTCAAGTGAATCCTATGCCGAGAATGTGCGTTATGCCGTTATGTTTCTGGAAGGAAAGAGCAGAATTATCATTGATGAATTAACAGCATATATGAAGAAAGCTTCGAATAATTTAGAATATGAATTAGCGGCAAAATATCGGGATCAAATTCAGATTTTAAGAGAAATCCAATCCAAACAATTTGTGGATTCTAAATGCGGAGATGTTGACGTTCTGGCAGCCATTGAAGATAAAGGCATTTATTGCGTTCAAATGCTGATAATCCGTAAAGGTCAGCTTTTGGGGAATAAAGTATTTTTTCCGAAAGCAGTTGCAACGATGAATATTCAGGAAATATTAGCCCCCTTTATTACGCAATATTATGTCGGGAGATTAGATATTCCTAAAGATATCGTGCTTAATGCAGCAGTAGAAAATAAATTGCTGCTGCAGGATCTGCTTTCGGAGCAGGCTGGAAGAGCAGTTAAATTAAGGTTTAATGTGAGAGGTGAGCGCGCGAGATGGGTAAAAATGGCGTTAGTGAATGCTAAACAATCATTAAAAGCGAATGTGCTGACTAAAACAAATTATTTTAAGCAGTTTGTTGAGTTGCAGAAGATACTTAATTTATCCAAGATTCCGCGTCGATTGGAATGTTTTGATATCAGTCATACGATGGGTGAGGCGACTGTTGCTTCTTGTGTTGTTTTTAATCAAGAAGGATTTTGTAAAGAAAATTATCGCAGATTTAATATTAGAGGAATTACAGGCGGTGATGATTTTGCAGCAATGCGGCAGGCTTTGAAAAGGCGCTATGCGCATGCATTGGATAATCAAGAAAAATTGCCGGATGTTTTAGTGGTAGACGGCGGTAAAGGACAGCTAAAGCAAGCTGAAGATGTTTTATTAAAGGAATATAAACTTAAACAAATTATTTTATTGGCGATTGCTAAAGGAGAAGGGCGAAAGCCCGGATTGGAAACGCTTTATCTGTCTGGCAATAAGAAACCGATAACGATTGCAAAAGATAATCCAGCCTTTTATTTAATTCAGCAAATACGTGACGAAGCGCATCGCTTTGCGATTACGAGGCATCGTCTGCGCCGTTCAAAAGCGCGCAAGCAGTCTGTGCTGGAAGACATTGCCGGAATAGGGTCCAAACGCCGAAAAGAATTATTGAATTATTTCGGCGGATTGCAGGGTGTGATGAAAGCCAGCATTGATGATTTAATGAACGTGTCCGGCATCAGCCGCAAACTAGCTATCGAAATTTATGATAGACTGCATGGGAATGTTTAAACATAAATTTATTCCCCCGCAGTTTGCTGCGGAGAATTTTTTGTCGGATATTTTCAGATAAAGCTATCCGTCGAACCGCCCGAGGGAGAATTATCTGTTCGAACTCGTGCTTCGACAGTCATCCCTACGGTCATCCCTACGCCTGCTGCATTTACCTCAGCTAATTCATCATCAGATAAAGTTCTAAAAGCTTACTGCAGCTCGTCATGAGAGCAATGAAAGCCTTCATGATTTATAACGTTGATTTCGTGTTCGACAAAGTCCCGTTCAATTTTTTCCCTAAAGCTGGGTTCTTTTGTCAGTCTGCTGATAAATCGTTTTGCTTCGTCAAGTGACATAATGTATCTCCTATATTAAACCTAAATGATGCTGCGAGTGCATTCATCTGTTTAATTAATCTTGTCCTAAAATTTTAAAAGGGCATACCAAAATATTTTTATCGTCAAATCCTCAGAAATTTATTGAGCGTATGAGCTTTTAGGATTATTCTAGTTTTGTCTTTTTGTTTTATCGTACTCTTTTATGAGACAGCTTAATGGTAAACTAACTTTTATGAATATTCCAAATATATTGACATTACTGCGTCTGATGTTGATTCCAGTCTTTGTCGTTGTTTTTTATTTGCCGTTTAAGTGGGCGGGTATGACATCGGCGGCGATATTTGCTTTTGCCGGCATTACGGATTGGCTGGATGGGTATTTAGCTAGAAAGTTAAATCAAACGTCAGAATTCGGCGCATTTTTAGATCCGGTTGTTGATAAGTTAATGGTTGCTATTGCATTGGTTTTATTGATTAGATCGCCATATTTACCTTATATTACTGTACCGGTACTCATAATTATCGGACGCGAAATTGCTATTTCTGCTTTGCGTGAATGGATGGCGGAAATCGGCAAACGAACAAGCGTTGCCGTATCATATGTTGGTAAAGTGAAAACAACGGTGCAGATCTTAGCTGTTATCGGTTTGCTTGCTTGCAGTAAGGGTTCAATGGGTGTTTTAATGTTTTACAGCAGTTATATTTTATTGTATATTGCCGCTGTTTTGACATTATGGTCGATGGTGATGTATTTAAAAGCGGCATGGCCGAATTTCAATATACAAAAGTAGTGCAAAATGAATTGCTTGACAGCGGGAAGCGTTTGTATATACTCACTCATCGTAACTTATTTTGCGGGAATAGCTCAGTTGGTAGAGCGCAACCTTGCCAAGGTTGAGGTCGCGAGTTCGAGCCTCGTTTCCCGCTCCATTCTTGCTTTACGTTTGTAATGAGAGTTTATTGATTTGGCTGGGTGGCAGAGTGGTTATGCAGCGGCCTGCAAAGCCGTGGACGCCGGTTCGATTCCGACCCCAGCCTTTTTTTAGCTTCAAAAACCATGCCCGGGTGGCGAAATTGGTAGACGCAAGGGACTTAAAATCCCTCGGGAGCAATCCTGTGCCGGTTCGACTCCGGCCTCGGGCACGCCTTAATATTAAAGGAGTTGTGTTGTTTTCTTGTAAGTACTCAAAACCCGTGGTAAACACAAATCTTGTCATTACTCAATCAAGTTGAGCACAGGCTATCGCGAACGCGAGGATCCATACTCAATCAAGTTGAACACAAGCATTCCAGAATCCTTGAAATAAAAGCAAATAGAGGTCTACTGCAATATGGATTCCCGCTTTCGCGGGAATGATAGTCTCTATTTACCACAAGTTATTGAGTAGATACAATTTGCAGCGAAATCACGCTGATTGAGATATTTCTTATATCGATAACAACAATTACCAGTTTAGCTTTAACAGCTTTGAAAATAATACACGTGATTACATGGTCATGGTGGATTGTTTTGCTTCCTTTTTATGGCGGTACTATTAGCCTTATTTTCGTTAATTACTATATAAATACCATAAATTTTCTTCTAGCAACCATATATTTATCATAACAGGGTTTTTTATAGTTTCTCGAACCTTATCATCGCGAAGGGAAATCCAATTCAAATTATTCTGTTTGAGATATGGGATTATTATTTTAATATTATTTCGAAGAGCATCTATTTCTTCTTTTGCTGATGGACCTTCCTCTGTATTAGGTTTGCATTTTATTATATTATGCCTATCTTTCTTAAGAAAGGTGATGAACTTTTGACCCCAATTTGCATCTGAACCGTTAAAATAAGCCATGCGATAATTTTTGTATCGTTTCTGTAAATTTTTGCAATTATAATTTTTATGTTGAATCTGTGCGTTCAAACCAACACTGAAAAGCATTAAACAAACTAGTAAAAATAGTTTTTCCATAACAATATTCCTCGCGATTTAAAATCAATTAACATTTACGATTTCCACTTTTAATTATACAATAAACTCCTTCATATGTAAAAACAATATAAAATTGGACAGCAATTCCCGAGCTATAAAAAAACCCAATTAAATTGCACTTTTCAGGAGACC
>CBDVDN010000124.1:0-4337 GCA_965372775.1 uncultured Gammaproteobacteria bacterium | reverse complement strand
GGCTGCAATTTCCGCGAAGCCGCCATCGACTTATAGGTCGTTTCTGAAAGCTTATAAAATAATACTTTAATAATAATCGTCACAATAATAATCGACCATCCCCAATTTCCGATAAAGCCGAATATAAATTTCATTAACTCAAGAATCGGAATAGCAATCGGCCATAAAATACCGTAATGAATAGCAAGCGATAAATGAGGGGCAAAATTATTTAAGCGTTTTGCAAGCTTCGGACCTGCATAGAATTTTACGGTTTTAGAAATAGATTGATTAGGCTGTACTGTCACAGATGGATCAGTCAATCCGATTGTATAAATACCATTAGGATTCGCTTGAGAATAATAATGATAGGTATTAGCTAAATCCGGACGCCAAGCGCTTACAAAATAATGCTGTACGATTGCAGCCCATCCACTTTTAATATTCTTCTGAATTGGATTTTCTGCAAGTTTTTTAAATGCGAACGACTTATATTTTTCTTCTGGACTCCAAATTGCCGCGCCAAAGAACGACCCCATATGGAGAAACCCTTTTTTCAGAGGCGGTATATTCATACGCATCAACCGCATCGTATAACTACCTTGCCAAGTTTTACTTGTCGGATTATGAAGCGTATACGCAATCCCCACTGCATAGCTATTCGGCTTAAAAGTAAACGTTTTCGTAACGCTCAATCCTTCTTTATTCTTTGCTTTTAGGATTACGGCTGACTGTGATGTGTCATTCTGCGGCTTGACCGCGGAATCCAAAACAACACGATAATCTAACTGTTGAATATCTTTATCATTTGCTGTTGAAAAACCGCTTTGCACAACATAAAACGTATTCGGATTAACGTTCAATAACAAATAAGGCTTATCGCTATGAAGTTTTTGAGGATATTTCGGCAATGTCACCTTAACAATATTGCCGCCAAGTGTATTAATATCCACATTCAAAACATCGGTTTTAATGTGTATAATTTTACCTTTTTTAGGGAACGGAAGCGCGGATGGCTTCACGGAACCGCTCAAAACAGCCGGATGCGGTTGTTGCGCAACCGCAGACGGTATAGACAATGCTGCGGCTGTTACAGCAGGTGCCGGCGCCGGCGGATATTCTCTTTGCCAAGCGTTCCATAATGAAAGACAAACCACCAATAAAGCGCCATAAAGAAAGTATCGTGTATATTTCATAATGTTTTTCTCTCTGCCCACGTCAAAACTTTAAAAAAATGCGTAGGGGCGACCCTTGCGGTCGCCCACAACCCTTGCGGTCACCAAAACATAGGCGGCCGCAAGGTCTGCCCCTACACATAAGATTTACAAATTTTTAATGTTTATCAGAAACCTTCGGAACCGGATCAAATCCGCCGGAACAAAACGGATGACAGCGCAAAACACGCTTAATCGTCAAATATAAACCTCTAAACAAACCATGCTTTCGCAATGCGAGTTCTGCATATTTAGAACAGCTAGGATAAAAGCGGCAGCGTTGACCTAAAACTGGACTAATAAGATACTGATAAGCTTTTATTAGGCTAATCAGCAATATTTCTAACGGTTTCGTAATTTTTGCCATTTCTCATCCAAATTCTGCCGTAATTGCTCGCGCGTTAATTGCGCAATATCTCGTCCGGCAATAACCACAATATCCAAGCCTTTTATTACTTCATGATTATGCCGAAAACTTTCCCTAATAATCCGCTTAATGCGATTACGCCCTACGGCGAGCTTAACTTTTTTCTTTGATATAGCCAATCCTAACCGCGCATAATCCCGATTATTCGGCTTTGCTAATATAAGCAGATATCGATCTTCGACCTTATAACCATTTGAAAAGACTGGACTATAGTCTTTTGCCGACAACAATCGATAGGTCTTTGAGAACTGGGTATTCAACAGTGGGCTTAACAAATTTTATGCGCTAAGTCTTTTACGACCTTTCGCCCTGCGTCTATTAATAACAGCTCGACCGCCTTTTGTTTTCATTCTGGCGCGAAACCCGTGCGTACGTTTACGTTTAATTCGGCTTGGCTGAAATGTTCTTTTCATAACTAAACTCAATCTCAAATATCATTAAAAGGCTGCTCATTCTAGTGATATAGTTTGGATTTGTCAAATTGCTTTTATTTCACCACTTGATATATTTTTTCTATTATGCAATCATTTTGTCATTACTTATTAACCACACCTCACGCGGGTATAACAAGGAGACACTGTTATGGGCATGACTAGAAACGACATCATCAAACTTGACGTTAACGAATTGATTAATTTACTTAATAAAGCGCTAGCTGACGAATGGTTGGCTTATTATCAATACTGGATCGGATCAAAAATCGTAACGGGCGCTATGAGACCTGCTGCCGTATCGGAATTAACTGAACATGCAAATGACGAACTAAAACATGCTGACATGCTAGCCGAACGCATTATTCAGCTTGGCGGCGAACCTATTCTTGATCCAGCTGATTTTGGAAAATTTACAAATTGCGCCTATTTAAAACCGTCTGACTCATCCGTAAAAGCTATTATCAAGCAAGGCGTAGAAGGCGAACGCTGTGCAATTGAAGTTTACAATCATCTGCTCGAATTCACAAAAGACAAAGACATTGTCACATTCCACATAATTCTTTCTATTTTAGAAGATGAAATAGAGCACGAAGCAGATTTTGAAGCTTTACTCGCTGATCTGGATAAAGGTTAATTAATATTGTCATACCTTGTTATGTAGGAGCGCGCCCCTGCAGTCACTCACGATTACATGTAGGGGCGACCCTTGCCGGTCGCCCGTTGATTATTAGGAGTTAAACACATGTCAACACTCAAAGAACGCATTCTTGACATCATTAAAAAGCCTGCGCCGGCTAATCTCGCAACCATTTCCGAAGATGGAAAACCTTGGACGCGATATGTCATGATAACTGGATCGGACGACCTAACAATCCGAATAGCCACTTTTATAAACTCAAAAAAGATTCAGCACATTCAATCCAACCCTGAAGTCCATATCACTTGCGGGCTAGATGAGCTGGAAAAATGGAATACTTACTTACAAATTCAAGGCAAAGCCTCTATTTCAACAGATCTTTCTGAAAAAGAAGCCTTATGGAACGATGAACTCAAAGCTTATTTCAAAGGATCGGACGATCCGAACTATGTTGTCATCATTGTAAAACCCTACTACATAGAATTTAACAGTATGGAACATCCTTTTGAACCAGAAGTTTGGGAAAGTTAAAATAAATCTATGTCAAACATCCCATCGAACTGTAAACAAAAAATGAAACTTAGGATTATAATTTTTGCTTTATTATTATGCTGTGGTATTAGTATAATTGTATTTTCCATTCCCATTCACTTACACAAGGATAGAACCATGACATTTGAACTAATGAAATTACCTTATGAATTAGATGCGCTATCACCCTATATTTCCAAAGAAACCTTACACTATCACTATGGAAAACATCATGCGGGTTATATCAAAAAACTGAACGGCTTAATAGAAGGTTCGCCGCTCGCTGAAAAAACACTCGAAGAAATTATCAAAACCGAATCTGGCGGCATATTCAACAATGCAGCTCAAATTTGGAATCACAATTTCTATTGGCAATGCCTAACGCCGGACGGCACAGAAAAACCCACGGGACAATTACTTGACTCAATAAACAAAAACTTCGGTTCGCTTGAAGCATTCGAAAAAGCCTTTACAGAAAAAGCATTATCGAATTTCGGTTCGGGCTGGACATGGCTGATTAAAGAAAAAAACGGAAAATTAGAGATCATCAACACAAGCAATGCCGGCAATCCAATGACTGAAAACAAAAAACCGCTGCTTACTTGTGATGTTTGGGAGCATGCTTACTACGTTGACTATCGTAATGAGCGCAACACCTATCTCGAAAATTTCTGGAAAATAGTCAACTGGAAATTCGTAGAAAAAAACTTTGAATCGTAAAAACTACACGGCTTATTTGCTGAATCATACTATATGTAATGGCGACCCTTGCGGTCGTCCCCAAATGGGAAGCCGCAAGGGTGGGCTGCCCCTACATTTTTTTCGATACGGGTTAAACGAATATTTACCCCCCCACGAATGCGGAGATCCATATAAATCAATGCCTTACATTTCTGGTTTTAGTCAAAATATTCGGCTTGCACGAGCCCCCATAGGAAAACGATAAGCCAAATAAAGCGGGTAATGATGAGCCGCATTGGCATGATCAATATGAAAATTGCGTGCGCTGATGATTGTGCGATAAGGCGGTTTATACTTTTCAGAATATTTCTGTAGGCTCTTTGGCATAAACCGAGTTCAAATGGCGATTTTCAACGAACCCCAAACAACTTATC
>CBDVDN010000123.1:0-4397 GCA_965372775.1 uncultured Gammaproteobacteria bacterium | reverse complement strand
CTCTTACCCCCAATCCTATTATATACATAATAATACATATCATTATTAGCATAACGAAATCTTTTCTCTTTACATAATCGAACGCCGTCAATAATACTGGCATGATTTAAAGAATCGCTGATGATCGCGTCTTCCTGTCCGAATAATGCTTCAAACAGTCCGCCATTCGCGTCAAAACAGGAAGAATAAAGAATCGTGTCTTCCATACCTAAAAATTTACTTAATCGCGCTTCTAATGTTTTATGTACATCCTGCGTTCCGCAAATAAAACGTACAGAGGACATGCCAAATCCATATTTTTTAACTGCTTCACTTGCTGTTTTAATAAGTTCGGGATGATTTGCCAATCCTAAGTAGTTGTTTGCACAAAAATTTAAAACTTTTTGTCCGCTTTTGACTTGAATTTCTGCTTGCTGCTGTGAAGTAATGATCCGCTCATCTTTGAATAAACCAGCCGTTCTTAATTCGTCGGTTTGTTTGACTAAATTGGAATAAAAATCTGATTTCATGCTTGATTCCTTGAATAGATGTAATTTTTTAAATAGATATTTTACGCTTAAACAAAAATTATTGGTATACTCTTTTTCTGTGAAATTTTCATTTTTAAAGGAAATACTTTATGCAATTAAAAAATTCTGCTTTATTTCACCAGCAATGTTATATAAATGGTCAATGGGTTGCTGCAAACAATAAAGATACTTTAAAAATATCTAATTCCTGCCAATAATGCCGAATTGGGGACTGTTCCTAATTGCGGAACAGATGAGACGCGGAGTGCAATCGATGCGGCATATAATGCTTGGGCAAAATGGCGAAGTCTGTCCGCAAAAGAAAGAAGTCGCTTTTTAAAAAATTGGCATGCTTTAATCGAAGAAAATAAAGAAGATCTTGCAAAAATAATAACGTTAGAAATGGGTAAGCCTCTTGCCGAAGCCATCAGCGAAATTAGCTATGCTAATAATTTTCTTGAATGGTTTGCAGAAGAAGGCAAACGGATATACGGTGATATTATTCCGTCAAATAAATTAGGACAGCATCTTGTTGTGATTAAACAATCGATTGGTGTCGCTGCTGCAATTACGCCGTGGAATTTTCCTTCAGCAATGATTACTAGAAAATGCGCGCCGGCACTTGCCGCTGGATGTCCCGTTGTTATTAAACCTTCAAGCGAAACACCCTTTTCCGCTTTAGCTTTAATGGAACTAGCGCACCAAGCAGGATTTCCAAAAGGCGTTGTTAATATTGTAACAGGCGATTCTTCTGTTATCGGTAAAGAGTTAACAACAAATAATTTAGTTCGCAAATTGTCTTTCACCGGCTCTACAGCAATCGGAAAATTATTAATGCAACAATGCGGCAGTACGGTTAAAAAACTTTCATTAGAATTAGGAGGTAATGCTCCATTTATTGTTTTTGAAGATGCGGATATAGATAAAGCGGTTAGCGCAGCTATTGCTGCAAAATTCCGAAATACTGGACAAACGTGTATTTGCGCTAATCGTATTTTTATTCAAAATAATATTTTTGATGAATTTGCGACAAAATTTACAAAAGCCGTTAATAAACTGCGAGTCGGAAACGGTTTGACATCTGATGTTCATCAAGGACCATTAATCAATCAAGCCGGATTTGATAAAGTAAAATCCTTAGTTGATGATGCTGTTTCGAAAAGCGCTAAAATTATGTGCTGCGGTCATCCGCATGAATTAGGCAGTTTGTTTTTTGAACCGACCATACTAACAGAAATAACAGAAGACATGCGGCTTGTTAAAGAAGAAATTTTTGGGCCAGTCGCGTCCTTATTTCGATTTGATACAGAAGAAGAAGTTGTAAAACATGCTAACAATACAAACTATGGTTTGGCTGCTTATTTCTTCACTCGTGATTCGAATCGAATTTGGCGCGTTGCGGAAAATTTGGAATTCGGCATTATCGGAAGTAATGAAGGCATCGTTTCAACAGAAGTTGCGCCTTTTGGCGGTTTTAAAGAATCCGGTATTGGCCGTGAAGGATCAAAATACGGCATCGATGAATTTCTTGAGATTAAATATCTTTGCATGGGGTCAGCGCGCAGCTTTTAAAGGCAGCCCTAAAATTTTACGTCTTAATAAATCCAAAGCCATCATTGCAAATATTTTTTGCTTTTGTTTTCGATTGCCAAAAGGGAAATGAAAACAAAAGTTTAATATTTCATCATGCTCCGCAAGCCCAATACAAATAGTTCCAACTGGTTTGCCTTTTGTTTCGCCAGTAGGACCTGCAATGCCGGTTGTTGAAATTGCATAGGTTGTATTCATCAGCTTTTGCGTATTTGCCGCCATTTCTCGCGCTGTCTCTAAACTTACCGCACCATACTTTTTTAATGTCTCTGACTTTATATTTAAAATAGAAATTTTTGCCTCATTAGAATACGTTACGCCAGAAAACATAAAGTATTCCGCGCTGCCCGAAACCGAAGTAATTTGATGTGCAATCAATCCGCCTGTACAACTTTCTGCAATAGAAAGCGTTGCATGGCGCTTTCTTAATAAATTACCAACTACATCTTCCATTGATTCGTTTCGATCAGAAAAAATATGTTCGCCTAACTGTTCAATAACAAAATCCGCCGCTTTGTTCAACTCTGCCGTTTGATTTTCCTTCGCACAAAGTTTTATTTGAATGTCTGGGAATACAGCACGAATGCTTAATTTAATTTCTGGAAATTTTTCTGTTATTGCCGCAAGCTTTTCATCAACAACTGATTCCGGCAATCCGAATATCGAATACGTTTTAATATTGATTGGCATTAAATTTTTTGCGAACTTTTTTTGAATGTGCGGTATAACCTGCTCACTAAACATTTTTTTCATTTCTGCCGGAACACCGGGCAAAAAGAAATAAAGACAATTTTGAATCATCAAAGAAAAACCGGGGGCGGTTCCAATTAAGTTCGGCAACCATTCCGCTCCTTCTGGAAAATAAGCCTGCTTTTCATTAGACGGACTCATCGCGCGATTTAAAAGATAAAATCTTGATTTTATTTCAATCAAAGCCTCATCGAATAATTTTAACTCTCTGTCTACAGCACGCGATGCAGCTTCTGCCGTTACGTCATCTTGTGTCGGGCCTAATCCACCAGTCACAATAACAAGATCAGCTCGCCCGCTTATTTCCTGCAATACGGAAGCTAAAGAAAACAAATCATCTCCAACACAAGTATGACGTGAAACGCTTAATCCAATTTGCTCAAGCTGTTCTGCAATATACGCAGAATTTGTATCAACAACCGCCCCCGTTTTAAGTTCTTCACCTGTCGCTAAAATTTCAATTTGCATTTTCCGCTCCTAAAAAAACAACCCTTTCTTTTATCGTAACGAAAAAACATAAAACTTGAAAGAACTCGTTGACAAATAATTAAAAATTAACTCATATTTTGTCCAAAGGAATGCAATCATTCAAAGATTTTTTCAAGGAGCGGATTAAATCAACGCTGGCGAATCTACAACTGCCTGCTCTATCAGCTTCTCACTCAATAAAAAGAAAATAGTTAGATTTTATTCCCTTGCAAAACAATTTGCTTAATAACCGATTCACAGATACCAAGCTTTTTCCAAGCACAGCTTTCACAAATTTTATGAAATTTTTTTTGTGTTATACAATTAGATATTTTTGTTTTTGCTTCTTGCCAAGTTAAAATCATACCGATCTTTATATCAAAGGCTTCGCCATGTAAATTGTCGAAACACATGACTTTATTTTGTTTCGTGCAAGCTGCATTTTCCCTTTCTGGACAAGCCTTACAAATATCGTCAACACCGCCAACCACTTTTATTTTTGTAGGATCCCCTTCGGATGATTGAAGGACTTTCATGATATTTTGAAAATTATTTATGAACGCGGAAGAATATCCCTTTCCTTGAAAACAAATAGCGCAAAGAAAATGGTGTGGGCGAAAATAAAATAATTGCTTTACTTTTTCGGTTTCCATAAAAAAGGCATAAATAAAGTAAGCGCTGCTAATTTTACCACTTCAGTTAATAGAAAGGTTTAACGCCATTAAATATAGGCGCTATGCAGACCAATAAAATTGGACAATATTAAGACGCCAAATCCGAAAATAACAACAGTTCCTAGCAGTGCAGCAATAAACGTTGTTGCACGATATTTCGCAAACTCTTTTTCCATTAAATAACCGGACAAGTGCGCAGCAAATAAAAAACCGATTAAATATCCGCCTGTCGATCCTAATAAAACGGGAACCCAACCTACCTACTCTTTGTGGCGCCCCGGGCAGGATTCGAACCTGCGACCTGTCCCTTAGGAGGGGACTGCGCTATCCTGCTGTGCCACCGGGGCATCCTGGTACCGAGGGTCGGAATCGAACCGACACGGTGTCACCACCACCGGATTTTGAA
>CBDVDN010000122.1:0-4478 GCA_965372775.1 uncultured Gammaproteobacteria bacterium | reverse complement strand
CAATTGCAAAGATAGCACGTTATTTGTCATTGGGCACGCTTTCCGGATAGGCATTCAATAATAAGCACTTGTATTGTATCTTCTCCATATCGTAGAGACACAGCGTGCCGTGTCCGTATTTCATCCTAAATTATGGAGAAGATACCTTCAGAATACCTGACCTCAAGGATTTTGCGATAATACCTTTTTCATTCAACTTGCGCGCCATATTATTTCACCATATTTGTAGGGGCGACCCTTACAGTCGCCCACCCTTGTGCTGGTCATCCAAAAGGGTAGCCGCAAGGACTACCCCTACATTTTTTTTCCTGTTTGATATCAACACTAATTCTCGAATATACCAGCACATCAGAAGTCAGGTGTTCTGACCTTGTATTTATATCTTCTCTTTCAACTGATACAGCATATCCAAAGCTTGGCGCGGCGTTAAACTATCAATCTCCAGATTACTCAACATATCTAAAGCCGGATGAAACGGTTCAGCAAAAAATAAATCGCTTTGCACCGGCTGCTCTGCTATCAATCGATCACTCTGACTCGCTACGCTGTTATTTTCCAATTGATGCAGTTTTTGTTTGGCATTTTGAATAACGCACCGCGGCACACCGGCAAGCGCAGCTACTTGTAAACCATAACTCTGGTTTGCTGAACCTTCCTGAACAGCATGCAAAAACACAATACTATCGTCATGCTCCACTGCATCAAGATGTATATTAGCCGCATTAACTGTCATTTCCGGCAAAGTAGTTAATTCAAAATAATGCGTTGCAAAAAGCGTAAACGCTTGCGTCTGCTCGGCTAAATGCGCAGCAGACGCCCAAGCAAGCGATAACCCGTCAAACGTACTTGTTCCTCGTCCGACTTCGTCCATCAGCACAAGACTCTTATCCGTTGCATTATGCAAAATATTTGCAGTCTCCGTCATCTCCACCATAAAAGTCGATTGTCCACCAGCTAAATCATCTGCTGCACCGATTCGCGTAAAAATGCAATCAATCGGTCCAATCACCGCTTTCTTTGCCGGCACAAAACTGCCGATGTAACTTAGTAGCACGATCAGCGCCGTTTGACGCATATAAGTGGATTTTCCGCCCATGTTCGGACCCGTAATAATTAACATTCTGCGTTTGTCATTGAAAAGCGTATTATTCGGCACAAAAGGGGCATCTAGCACCTGCTCTACAACCGGATGTCTGCCGCCGATAATCTCAATACCTGCTTCATCAGCCAAATAAGGTGCTGCTAAATCCAACGCTTCCGCCCGCTCAGCTAAATTAGCGATCACATCTAACTCAGCCAAACCGGATGCGCACCGCTGCAATTCAGTCAAACGCGTTAATAATTTCTCTAATAATTCATCATACAATGCTTTTTCCCGCACCAAAGCTCGGCTGCGGCTGCTTAAAACCTTATCTTCAAAAATCTTTAAATCCGGAGTAATAAACCGCTCAGCATTTTTTAAAGTCTGGCGGCGAATATATTCTGCCGGTGCAAGATGGGACTGTGCACGTGAAATTTCAATATAATAACCATGCACGCGGTTATAGCCCACCTTTAAAGTCGCAACGCCCGTCCGTTCGCGCTCTTGCTTCTCAAGCTTTATTAAATAATCGCCGGCACGTTCGCTTAACGTTCTTAACTCATCCAATTCCTGATCATAACCATCCGCTATCACGCCGCCATCTCGAATAACAACCGGCGGCGCTTCTTTAATCGCACTTTTCAGTAATTGATGCAGATTCGGAAACTCAATAATATTCTGACTTAACGTCTTAAGCAGCGGAGAATCAATATCTTTCAACAATACTTGCAGCTCGGGCAAAACCCCAAGCGCATCCCGAAGCTGCGCAAGATCGCGCGGACGCGCTGTTTTTAAAGCAACACGCGCAAGAATACGCTCAATATCGCCTATTCCTCGTAAAACCTCATAAATATCAGTTTGTCGATGCAAAGCCAAAAGACTACTGATTGCTTGCTGCCGCCCTAATAAAACTTGCTGATCACGCAATGGACGATTAATCCAGCGCCGCAGCAACCGGCTTCCCATTGCCGTTGCGGTTTTATCAAACACAGACGCCAAAGTATTCTCTTCTGTTCCTTTTAAATTAACAACCAGCTCTAAATTACGCCGTGTTGCAGCATCTAATATAATGCCATCTTCGTAACGTTCAGCTCGAAGTGATTGAATATGCGGCAAAGCCGAACGCTGTGTTTCTTTAGCATATTGCAATAAACAGCCTGCGGCAGACAGCGCAATCGGAAAATCTAAACACCCATATCCAGAAAGATCTTGTGTTTTCAACTGTTGTGTTAACAGCCGAACAGCCGTATCAAACTCAAAATCCCATATCGGTCTGCGCCGAATACCGGAAAATTTCTTCAATAAATCTTGATGTTCTTGTTCTAAAGCTTCATTAATTAAAAGTTCGGCGGGTTTAATGCGCTCTAATTCGCCCAGCAACGCTTCTTTGCCCTTTACTTGCAAAACATGAAAACGCCCACTGGCAATATCTAATGTCGCAATACCGTACTGATCCTGCTCAGCATGTAAAGCAGCAAGAATGTTATCAAACTTATCTTGCAGCAAAGCCTCGTCACTAACCGTTCCGGGTGTAATAATGCGTGCGACCTGCCGATCCACAGGTCCTTTTGATGTTGCTGGATCGCCCACCTGTTCACAAATCACAACCGACTCACCCAACTTCACAAGCTTCGCCAAATAAGACTCAACTGCATGATAAGGCACACCCGCCATCGGAATTGGCTGTCCGGCCGACTGCCCCCGTTTTGTCAAAGTGATATCCAACAGTTTAGAAACTTTACGCGCATCATCGAAAAACAATTCATAAAAATCGCCCATCCGATAAAACAACAGCGTATCCTTATGCTGTGATTTAAGCCGCAAATACTGCTGCATCATCGGCGTATGCTGACTAAAATTTTCTGTCGACATGTGTTTTCCTATATTTCATTAACAGTATAAAAATACATTCTTTGTAGGGACGACACTTGCGATCGCCCAAACAGGCAGCCGCAAGGACTGCCCATACATAGAATCTACAAATTTTTCAAAATCTTGACGTATGCAAAAATTTAATAATTTTAAATCTACAAAAATCGCGGTAACATCTTACCATGATCAATCAACTTGAAAAACCTATCGGTATTCTGGGCGGTACATTTGATCCCATTCATCTTGGGCATATCTCAATCGCCCATCATATTCTAAAACAGCTCAAACCGCATAAAATACTCTTCATCCCCTGCTATCAACCCGTTCATCGAAAGAAACCTATCGCCTCACCGCAGCAGCGGCTTAAAATGGTTAAATTAGCACTTGAGGATTATAAATCACTAGAAGCAGATGACCGAGAAATTCAAAGACAAAACACCTCGTATACGCTTGACACGCTGCAATCGCTGCGACAAGATTTTCCTAACACACCACTTTGTCTCATCATCGGATTTGATGAATTTGTCAACCTAACAACTTGGCACGCTTGGGAAAAATTAACCGACTATGCTCATCTTATTATTATCAATCGTCCGAATATTGCTCCGCATTTATTGCCGCTTATAAAAAAACTGCTGAAAAAAAACGAAACAAAAGACTTATCTCTGCTGCACAATACATTAAATGGAAAAATTTATCGAATGGAAATACAACCGATCAACATTTCCGCAACAACCATCCGAAAACAGCTCGAAAACAATCAATGTCCTAAAAACGTTCTGCCTGAAAAAGTATATGAATATATTAAAATGCATCAGCTTTACAAATAATCTCTCGTGTTGCGCTTCGCTTAGCGCAAACCACATTTCTGTTCACAAACTTCCGCCTTCTGTCCTCCGAATTAGATTGACATTTGCTTATCTACCGGACTAAACTGCCCAAATATTTAAAAAGGTTTTTATATGAACGAAATAGAACTAAAAAATCTAGCTGTTGAAGCACTTGAAGCTTTACAGGCAAATGATATCACAGTTATCGATGTTGCTGAATTAACGACTATTACATCCCTCATGATCGTCTGCAGCGCGCGATCTTCACGCCATTTAAAATCACTAGCCAATAATCTGATCGAACACGCTAAAACGCATAACCACCACCACCTCGGTCTTGACGGAGAACATTCCTCCGAATGGATACTAGTCGATCTAGGCGATGTCATTGTTCACATCATGATGCCGGAAACCCGCACTCTTTATGAAATTGAAAAGCTCTGGACCATGGAAAATCATCCAGATCATATGAAGATATGAAAGCTTGTGTAGGTTGGGCTGCACTTAATGGATATACCTCGCGCGGTCATAATTTGCGGTTTCTAGCTTGCTCTTTTTTGCGCTGCGCTGTTTTTAAATCTTGGAAATATGAATAACTATTCCACGCGATTTAAAAACAGCGCGGGACAAAAAATAGCAGCGCTATAATTCCGCAAATTATGACCGCGAGAAATATAAATCATAAATTTTTTCAA
>CBDVDN010000121.1:0-4498 GCA_965372775.1 uncultured Gammaproteobacteria bacterium | reverse complement strand
ACCCGCAACCTGCTGATTACAAATCAGCTGCTCTGCCAATTGAGCTACGCCAGCATTGTGTTGGTTGTCAAGGCGCCAAGTTTAGTAAATATTACATCGCTCCGCAACCTCTATTTTAATGCAAAACGTGTTTATACTAATTTATTCTTTAATCCCTCATCCCTCATCCCTCATCCCAAGTTTTTTGTGCTTGACTGATAGGTAGGTCAATACAACCCTGCATACATAATTGAGGGCTTTCTGTTGTTCGCCCGATTATTTCAAAATCCACATAGCGATCATCTAAAATGTTTTGCACTTTTGCTATATTATTTTCATCAACCTCTAAAACAAATCCACCTGTTTCCGTAAATAATTTTATTTCATCTGATAGATTACCTAAAATCTTAACATCACATCCGATTGAATTCGCAAAACTCATTTCAGCTAAAGCAACGGCAATCCCGCCATCAGAAATATCGTGTGCAGATAGGACCAATCCAGCATTTATTGAAGCATGAACACCCTTAACTTGTTTAAAAACCACTCCAAAATCCGGCTTTGGCACATTGGCGCCCAGATGGTCATATAAGGCATAATAAGCACTGCCTCCGCATTCGTTTTTGCGTTTTCCAACCATAAGCAGCATAGAATTTGGCTGTTTAAAATGCATAGTAACAACGTTAGTTACATATTGTAATTTGCCCAAACAACTCACGATAGGGCTAGCAGGAATCGTGCTGCATTTTAATTGTCCACAAAAAGAAACGTTGCTGGCTATAACTGGAACTTTTAATGCAAGACAAGTATCAGAAATCCCTCTAATTGCTTCAACAAATTCCCCCATTTGTTCTGGTTTTTCAGAATTACCAAAACATAAACAATCTGAAAGCGCTAAAGGCAATCCACCAACAGCAACAACATTTTGAACCGCTTCTACTACTGTATTAACAGCGCCCCAATAAGGATCTATTTTACAATAACGCGGATTATGTTCACTGCTTAACGCTATTCCTGTTAATCGAATTTCTTCCGGAAACTTTTCACTATTGAAAGGACGTATAACACCAGCATCTACGCGTCCAGTTTCGATAATCGTACGTCCTTGAGCTTGTTTGTCGTACGTTTCAAATATGGGCTTTCGGCTCGCAATATTTTCATGGGCTAATAAATCCAAAAACGTTTGACTATAATCTTTCAGCTTTTCTAAGTTTGGCTCAGCAAGATCTCGAATTTTGATTGTAGCAGTACGATCATAAGAAATGCCATTTGTAATATCAAATGCTGCTGCATCGACTATATCAGTATTTTTATACTGCACGGTATACTTCGGATCAACTGTGATTTTACCAATAACAACCGCTTGTGCTTTTTCTAATACAGCCGATAAGTCAAAAATTTCGTTGTAATGCTTTAAAACTAAAGGGGTAATATCTGGCGGCACCACCCACATAAATCGCGCTGGCGCCGCAGAACATAAAATAACAGAAGGATGTAAATTCTCTATTTTCGTCGAAACGGCATCAAGATTGATTACTGCACCATAACCGCCAGCCTCAACCAGACCCAAACTCGCACATGCAATACCGCCGCCGCCTAAAGCTTTAAATCCAACTTTGCTGATCAGATTTTTCTCTCTTAATATGTCAAATAGTGCATAGTTCGCCTTCAAAAGATGTTTTTCTAAAGGCGCATTCGACTCTTGAACTGTTCCCTGATTTTGCTCTTTTTCTTTTTCAGAAAATTCTATAAATGAAAAACCGCTGTTATCCGTCGCCTTTCCAACTAAAATCAAATCATATCCAACAGCATTTTTTGGCGCATAAGAATGAATAATCTGATCTTCACGAACAATCCCAAGTGTTACAATACTCACTAAACAATTATCATTACATCCAGTATCATAATATAAATCACCGCAAATATTCGGAATACCCAATAAATTGCCATAGCTTGCTATTCCAGACACAATGCCGTCATGAATCCACCCTACCTTAGGATCATCAATGTCACCAAAGCGTAAACTCTCAGATGTTGCTATCACTTCCGCGCCCATACAACAAACATCTAACACATTGCCGCCCATACCGGTCACCACTCCTTCAGCTGGAATGGTTTGTGAAGGATGACTGTAAGACTCATGACTTATCGCAACGCCGTAACGATGACCTTTCTTATCTTTTGTCACGCAGACAATTCCAGCATCTTCTGTAGGTCCCAGAATAACATCTGGACTACTGGTCGGAAGATTTTTAAGGTGTTGACGGCTGCTCTTATATGAACAACGCTCGGAACTCTGAATTGACCACAACAAACATTCTGTTAACGTTGGCGGTCTTTTGAGCATTTCCTGCTGAATCGTTAAAACTTCATCAATAGTCAATACGATATTATGCGTTTTGAGCGTTTCGGTAATTTCCGCTTGACTCATATTCGCAAAATCAAAAGTTTTGTTTTGAAAAGTCATATCTACTGTTCCTTTATTGCGCCTCTTGCATCAATCTCTCTAACAGTTTTAACGGCAATCCTTTCACACTATCTATTGCTCCGTCAATCTGTTTGATATAAACGCTCAGCTTACCATCTTTCCCCTCAACCTGAAATCCTCCGGCACATGAAAAAATTCCCCCTTCTTCAACAAGCCGATCAATCTCGGACTTCGGTATTGGATTAAATAAAATATTAACAATATCTACACCTTCAGCTCTTTTTCCAGTTCGTGTATTGGTCACAACGACAGCACTCACTGTTGCAGCTGGATGTTTAGCATAAGAACACAAAAATTTACGCGCTTCCTCGGGAGAGACTGGTTTTTCGTAAATTTCACCGCGGCAAGTTACGACCTGATCAGTCGTAATCAATAAGGCTTCCTCCGTGATTTTTGGTAAAAGCGCATTGTTTTTTGCATGTGCAATAGCCAAAGCCAACCGCTTTGGATCTTCGTCTCTGATTTTACGTTCATCTATATTCGGCGAAAGCGTCGTAAAAGCATATCCAGCATCTTTCAACACCTGCCGCCGCCATTTCGAAGAGGAACCAAGAATGATTTTCATAATATTCAAATTAAATCATATTATCTGCAAAGCATAAAGCTTCTTAAAACCCCAGTTTCGGGTTTTATGAAAGCAGACTTATAAATGTTATGTAGGGCAGCCCTTGCGGCTACCCATTTTAGACGACCGCAAGGATCGCCCCCACATAGAATCTCAATAACGGGTTAAACGAATATTTACCTTCCGGCACACGTAACCCCCTGTTTTTTGGTAAAAAATAATTTCTGTGCGGACAGCATACTTTGCTTTTGCAGGGTAAAACTCCAAACCAAGGTTCAATAAACATCTCTTTGTTAATTTCTCTCAACTTGTTATCATTGTTTATCCTTTTTAAACCTTGAGCAAATAACTATGACACACGCACGTATTCAAATTCTAGCGCCGCAATTAGCTAATCAAATTGCAGCAGGAGAAATCGTCGAACGACCCGCATCTGTTGTAAAAGAATTGCTTGAAAACAGCCTTGATGCCGGCGCTTACCGCATCGAAATTGATATCGAAAAAGGCGGCACACAGCTTATTCGTATCCGTGATGACGGCTGCGGTATTCAAAAAGATGATTTAACGCTCGCTCTAAACCGGCATGCTACAAGTAAAATTTCAACACTCGATGATTTAGAACATATTGCAACCTTAGGTTTTCGAGGAGAAGCATTAGCCAGCATCAGCGCAGTATCCAGATTAGTATTAAAATCCACAGCAGAAAATTCGGCTTCCGGCTGGGCAGTTAATGCTTTTGGACGCGATATGGAAATAACGCTCACGCCCGCCGCACATCCGAAAGGCACAACTATTGAAGTCCGTGATTTATTCTTCAATACACCAGCTCGTCGAAAATTCCTACGCACTGAAAAAACTGAATTCTCACATATCGAAGAACTCATCAAACGCTTTTCCTTAAGCCATTTTCAGATCGGTATAAAGTTAACGCATAATGCGCGCATCATACATGACTTTCGCCCTGCTAAAACGCAAGCAGACCAAGAAAGACGCATTGCCGCTGTCTGTGGAAAAAGTTTTATAGAACACGCTTTAAGTCTTGAGGTCGAAGCACACGGCATGCGTTTGTGGGGCTGGATTGCACAGCCGACTTTTTCACGCAGTCAATCGGACATGCAGTATTTTTATATTAATAGGCGCATGATTCGTGATAAAGTTATTTCTCACGCGATAAGACAAGCGTATCGAGATGTCATGTATCACGATCGTCATTCGGCTTACATATTATTTTTAGAAATTGACCCCACTGCTGTTGATGTTAATGTCCATCCGACTAAACATGAAGTACGCTTTCGAGACAGTCGTTCTGTGCATGGTTTTATTTCACATCATTTACATCAGATTTTGGCAAATATTCGCCCATGTGATAATAATACGATAAGCGAGAATACAATAAGTGCAGAAACGCCTACGCTATCACCCAAACAACCAACCACCCCCATAATTTATCCAGACATAAACAAACC
>CBDVDN010000120.1:0-4520 GCA_965372775.1 uncultured Gammaproteobacteria bacterium | reverse complement strand
GAGAAAATTGATTAAATTGCAACTTATTTTGATTTGTAAAAAATTTATAAAACGATGCCTAAATGGTAAATTGTAAATATTTTCAGGTAAAAACTAGATCTTAATTAAAAAATATTTAATTAATTCATGGGCGCTTAGCCCAACCTATATTTTGAGGTAACATAATATGCTTTCTCATAAAACATTAGCTAATGCTGTTCGAGCATTAAGTATGGACGCTGTTGAGCGTGCAAAGTCTGGACATCCCGGTATGACGATGGGTATGGCGTATATTGCCGAAGTATTATGGAATGATTTTTTATCGCATAATCCGAATAATCCAAATTGGTGGAATCGCGATCGATTTGTTTTATCAAATGGTCATGGTTCGATGATGCAGTATTCGCTTCTGCATTTGGCAGGCTATGATCTGTCGATTGAAGATTTAAAAAATTTCAGACAATTGCATTCTAGAACGCCCGGTCATCCGGAAGTCAGTTATACACCCGGTATTGAAACGACGACGGGACCATTGGGGCAAGGATTAGGCAATGCTGTTGGTATGGCAATTGCTGAAAAAGTTTTATCCGAACAGTTTAATCGACCGGAATTTAATCTTATCGATCATTATACTTACGTTTTTTGTGGTGATGGCTGTTTGATGGAAGGGGTGTCTCATGAGGTTTGTTCGTTTGCAGGTACGCTAGGTTTAGGTAAACTTATTGCATTTTGGGATGATAATGGTATTTCAATTGATGGAGAAGTTAAAGGTTGGTTTACGGACAATACGCCTGAACGTTTTCGAGCTTATAATTGGCATGTTATTGAAAATGTTGATGGTCATGATGTAGAATCTATCCATAAAGCTATTGAAGAAGCGCGGAAAATTTCGAATAAGCCGACGTTAATTTGTTGTAAAACGACAATTGGTTTTGGGTCACCAAATAAAGCTGGATTGGAATCTTCTCACGGTTCGCCGTTAGGTGAAGAAGAAGTTGCGTTAGCACGTAAAGAATTGGGCTGGGCATATCCGCCGTTCATTATTCCAGATGAAATTTATGCGGCATGGAATGCAAAAAACAGCGGCACACAAATTGAAAGTGAATGGCAATCCAAATTTGAAGCGTATAAGAATGCGCATCCGGCATTGGCAGCGGAGTTGGAACGTCGCATGAAAGGAGATTTGCCGGCTGATTGGGAAGAGATTAATAATAAATTATTGCGGGATTTTGTTGAGAAGAATGAGAACATTGCGACACGTAAAGCATCTAAACAAGTGTTAGACGTTTTGGGGCCGGAATTGCCGGAGTTTTTAGGCGGTTCGGCGGATTTAACGGGTTCTAATTTAACCTTATGGGATGGCTGTAAGACGTTAAGTCATGATCAATTTGATGCAAATTATATTCATTATGGCGTGCGGGAATTCGGTATGACGGCGATCATGAACGGTATTGCTTTGTATGGCGGTTTTATTCCGTATGGTGGCACATTTTTAGTATTTTATACTTATGCGGCGAATGCAGTTCGTATGGCGGCTTTAATGAAGCAGCGCGTTATTTTGGTTTATTCGCATGATTCTATAGGGTTAGGAGAAGATGGTCCGACACATCAGCCGGTCGAACAAATTGCTGCTTTACGTGCAACGCCAAATATGGCAATATGGCGTCCGTGCGATACGGTTGAAACGGCGATTGCGTGGAAAGCGGCTATTGAAAGGTTCGATGGGCCGACCGCTTTGTTGTTGTCTCGTCAGGGTTTACCGATGCAGGTGCGGGATGAAAAAACGCTGAGTGATGTTGAGCGTGGCGCATATTATTTAGTTGATTGCGAGGGTGATCCGGATTGCATTATTATTGCTACTGGATCGGAAGTGATTTTAGCAGTTGATGCAGCGAAGCAGTTAACGGAACGGGGACGAAAAATTCGAGTGGTTTCGATGCCGTCGATTGATACGTTTATGCGGCAGGACGAGGCTTATCGGGAATCTGTTTTGCCGGCGCATATTAAAGCTAGGATCGCAGTTGAAGCAGGGTCAAGTATTTGCTGGCATCAATTTGTCGGCTGCGAAGGGCGAATTATCGGTTTAGACCGGTTTGGCGAATCTGCGCCGCTGAAAAAGGTTATGGAGTTTTTTGGTTTTACAGTTGAGAATATTGTAAAGCAGGTGGAAGAGATTTTGTAAATTTATGTAGGACTAACTTTTTTAATTTGAGGTGAAAAATATGACAGTAAAAATTGGTATTAATGGTTTTGGTCGAATTGGTCGAAATATTTTGCGGGCTATCTATGAAAATAATCGTCGTGATGAAGTAGAAGTTGTTGCGATTAATGATCTTGTAGATATTGAAACTGCTGCGCATTTGATGCGTCACGATACAGTGCATGGTAAATTTGCCGGCGATGTGAAAGTTGATGGTGAGTATTTGATTGTTAACGGTGATCGTATGTACTTTACAGCTATTCGAGAGCCGAAAGAATTGCCTTGGAAAAAATATAATGTTGATGTTGTATTCGAATGTACGGGTCGGTTTGTTGAAAAAGAAAAAGCCGCAGCACATCTTGAAGCTGGTGCTAAAAAAGTGCTTATTTCAGCACCTGGGAAGAATTCCGATGCGACAATTGTTTACGGCGTCAATCATCAAACTTTAAAAGCATCCGATACAATCGTTTCGAATGCGTCTTGTACGACGAATTGCTTAGCGCCGCTGGTTAAGCCGTTGATGGATACTGTTGGTATTGTTAAAGGACTTATGGTGACGATTCATTCTTATACGAATGATCAGGTATTAATTGATGGACCGCATAAAGATTTACGTCGTGCGCGTGCTGCAGCACATTCTATGATTCCGACAAAGACCGGCGCAGCTTCCGCAGTTGGATTGGTTTTACCGGAAATGAAAGGTTTATTGGATGGCTATGCAATTCGTGTTCCGACGATGAACGTTTCGATGGTTGATTTAACGTTTGAAGCCAAACGAGAGACTTCTGTTGAAGAAATTAATAAAATTCTGCGTGAAGCATCCGAAAATGAACTAAAAGGTATTCTCAAATATACGGACGAACAGTTAGTTTCTTCTGATTTTAATCATGACCCAGCTTCATCGACTGTTGATTCATCTTTAACAAAAGTTATTGGAAATATGGTTAAGGTATTGAGCTGGTATGATAACGAATGGGGTTTTTCAAATCGTATGATTGATACTGGTTTGGTGATGGTTAGGAAGTAGGAAATAGTGTTGCTTTGCGACGAGTTTAATAAGGAACGTGCACGAAATAACTCCCGCATCTAACGCCCAGATGGCAGGTAGATTTGGACGTTCTGATTGAGAAAAACGACGAGCATAGCATTCCTATTTGAGTTGTTTTTCGAGTGAAGAACGTTCAAAGATACCTGTCAGATGGGATATTAGATACGGGAGTTATTTTGTGCATGTTCCTAAGTTGGTAGGTTGGACTAAGCTTGCATAACGATCTAAATTTTTTTATAGAGCATATAATTATTGATTATTAATACCATTTTTTTATGTTTCTTTACGCTTAATCCAACCTACAAATCTAAAATTAGGAGAGACCTATTATGTCCTATCTAAAAATGACTGATTTAGACCTTTCTGGAAAACGGGTTTTAATTCGTGTGGACTTAAATGTTCCGATCAAAAAAGGTGTGATAACCAACGACAAAAGAATTCAAGCGGTGCTGCCGACTATACGGACGGCAATAAAAGCAAATGCGCGTGTGATGTTAATGTCACATTTAGGACGTCCGAAGGAAGGCGTTTTTGAAGAGCAATTTTCACTTGAACCCGTCGTGCGACGACTATCAGAATTGCTTGAACAGTCAGTAACTTTAGTAAAAGATTGGCTGAATGGCGTTGATGTCGAAATGGGACAGGTTGTTTTGTGTGAGAATGTTAGATTTAATGTTGGCGAAAAAGCAAATGATGATGAACTTGCAAAAAAAATGGCAAGCTTATGTGATGTTTATATCAACGATGCTTTTGCAACAGCTCACCGAAAAGAAGCTTCAACTTGCGGTGTTGCAAAATATGCGCCGATAGCTTGTGCAGGCGTTTTGCTGGATGGCGAACTGACTGTTTTGAATAAGGTGATGAAAAATCCGGAACGTCCAGTCGTTGCAATTGTGGGCGGTTCTAAAGTTTCGACAAAGCTGGCATTATTAGGTTCAATTATAAAGGTAGTTGATTGTTTAATAGTCGGCGGCGGTATAGCTAATACGTTTCTTGCTGCCGAAGGTCACCCGATTGGCAAGTCTTTATATGAACCGAATTTTATTGATGAAGCTGCAAGACTAATCGAGGAGGCAAAAGAAAAAGGCGTAGATATTCCGTTACCGAGCGATGTTGTTGAGTCGGATCAATAGTCTGATGAGGCGGAAGCTGAAGTTGTATTGGCAGATCAGGTGGCCGATGAGGAAAAAATACTTGATGTGGGTTCAGAAACGATCAAAGCGTTTAAAAAACTTATAAAAAGTGCGAAATCCAGTTTAGGGACTGGTCCTGTCGGTGTCTTGGAATTGGAGC
>CBDVDN010000119.1:0-4567 GCA_965372775.1 uncultured Gammaproteobacteria bacterium | reverse complement strand
AATTTGGATCAAAATCTATAAGAGTAGGTTCTCACCAGAGGGGTCAATTTTCAATACAACTTTTGGGCTTTAGGGGGTCAATTTTACATGCACATTAACAATGATAACCAAGAGCTTTTGTACGGCAGCTCATCATTTTTTCGACATTAGAAACGATGGCTTCTCTTAAATTTGGTCTATGCTTTTCTTCAAAGTTCTGCCAATTGTTGTTATGTTGAAAAATATCCTTAATGCTTAATCCTGTTACTACTTCCATTGTGATTAAACCCCTTATCCATGGAACAGGAAAAAATATCAGTTATACGAATGATATGTAAATGTCATTTATTCGAGAAAAAACTTTCCACATTCCGGGCAATAATAAACATCGATAAATGAATGATTAGGTTTATCCTGTGCTAGGATTTCCCAAAAACTATGCGTCACGTGCATTTCCCCTGATATAAAAAGCTTTTTAACGCTAGGAGGCTAAGAAACAAAGCCCTACCATGAATCAATTTAAAAAAACCAAACCATTATGGCTTGGCTCACTGAATGTCATTTTTGAAGCAGCCAGCAATATATAATTCTATACTAGTTCTTGAACGTGAAAATCGGTGTTGAAAAAGTTTTTGCCATTTTTATCTCCTAATTGATTTCAGAGAGGCCAAGTTTTACGCGCCTTTGAAGTCGACTATTGAGTCTCATAAAATTATGACCGCGAGCGCGGTGACGATCCGAGTTGATTTTTACGCGGGGAAAGCAGTTATCTGAATTCTGCGATTTAATGTTATACCGCTGATTTTTTCATTGGTTGCAATAGGATAGTGATCACCGTCACCGCTATAAGTGATTTCTCGGCAAGTTTGTCCGTGGTGTATTCCATGTTCCCAAAAATAATGCGTGATTTTCTGTGCTTGCTGCAATGATAGCCTTATCCTGTCTTTAGCAGTTGATGCGGCAATTGGGTCAGTATTTCCGCTGATATGGATGTTTTCTCTGGGGAAGCGCTCTAGATAATCCGCAACATCCTGCATGATTGGATAAGCTGTTATTTTAAATCGGGAAGAAGCTGATTCAAATAGTTTATCGGATGGGATAATAATGATTGTTTTATTCCGAACATGGACGACTAAGATACCATGATTACGTAAATCTAGCGGGTGAACATCAATATAGGTATAGCCGATCAACGTTCCAACGCCGCCACCAATTACACCGCCAATAATTGGGGAACCGTAAATAGATCCGATTATGGCGCCAGCGGGAAAGCCAGAGACGAATCCTATAGCGGCAGGGCGAGCGCTGGGTTTTTTTGCTGGTTCGCCTTCTTGCACACAAGAGGTTGGTTTTTTAATTTGAAGAGGGTTTTGTATTTTAGGAAAAGACGCGCTATAGACCGAAGGAACAATAAATATGCCGCCCATCAGAGCAGCAACGATAATTTTTTTCAAATACGTCATTTTCGAATACCCATGAAATTCTAATTTAACTACAAAAGAATAGCATATATATTGAATTAGACATCAATATTTGTTGCTTCCAAAGCATTTTTATTTATAAAATCTCGCCGAGGTTCAACTTGATCTCCCATTAAGGTAGAAAAAATCTGATCGGCAGCAATGGCATCTTGTATGGTTACTTGTAGTAATCGTCTTGAATCTTGGCTCATAGTCGTTTCGGCTAATTGATCTGGATTCATTTCTCCAAGACCTTTATATCTTTGTATGGATTGCCCACGTTTTGCTTCAGACATTAACCAATTAAATGCATCATCAAAAGTAGAAATATCTTTTTCTTTCTCATTTCGCTTAATGTACGCGCCTTTCTGAATTAACCCATCTAGTTTAGCCCCTAATTCGGCAAGTTGACGATATTCACCAGAGGTAAAAAATTCTCTTTTTAAAATAAATCTATTTTCTGCCCCGTGCGTTCTAATAATTATTTCCGGTGAAAAAACATGGTTTTCGGAATCTTCTATTAAATTTAATGAATAGCTTGAGCCGCTCTTTTCTTTTAATCGTGCGGCTAGCATATTGACCCAGTTTTGCACAACATCCATTTGATTAAGCGTTTCGGCGTTTAATTTTGGAAGATAAATAAGCTGTTCGAGTATATCCGCCGAATAACGCTTGGACAATCGTTTTATAATAACTTTAACGGTACGATAATGCTCAACTAGATTTTCTAATGCCGCACCCATTATTGGCGCGGCATCTTTTTCGGGGAATAGCTGAGCTTTTTCTAAAGCGATTTGTGTTAAATATGTTTCCAGCGCTTCGTCATCTTTAACATAAGTTTCTTGTTTCCCTTTTTTTACTTTATAAAGAGGGGATTGTGCAATATAGATATATCCGTTTTCTATAAGTTCGGGCATATACCTAAAAAAGAAAGTAAGAAGCAAGGTTGTAATATGCGCACCATCGATATCAGCATCTGTCATAATGATAATGCGATGATAGCGTAATTTTCCAATATTAAATTCTTCGCGCCCTATTCCGCAGCCTAATGCGGTAATCAATGTGCCGATTTCAGCAGACTGAAGCATTTTATCAAATCGAGCTTTTTCAACGTTAAGAATTTTCCCTTTAAGCGGCAATATTGCTTGATATTTTCTATCACGCCCTTGTTTTGCCGAGCCGCCCGCAGAATCGCCCTCAACCAAAAACAATTCGGATAATGCCGGATCTTTTTCTTGGCAATCCGCAAGTTTCCCTGGAAGCCCCGCGATATCTAAAACTCCTTTTCGGCGAGTCATTTCTCTTGCCCTGCGCGCGGCATCTCTAGCTCGTGCGGCATCAATCATTTTCGATACAACAGCTTTAGCCTCTTGTGGGTTTTCTAATAGATATTCTTGAAGTTTTTCTGCAAATAGAGATTCAACTATCGGTTTTATTTCGGATGAAACAAGCTTATCTTTCGTTTGTGATGAAAATTTAGGGTCGGGGACTTTGACAGAAAGAACCGCTGTTAAGCCTTCTCTCGTATCGTCGCCAGTTGTTGAAACTTTAAGTTTTTTCGCAAGCCCTTCTTTCTCGATGTAATTATTTAAGGTTCTAGTTAATGCTCCGCGAAATCCGGCTAAATGTGTTCCGCCATCGCGCTGAGGAATGTTGTTGGTATAGCAAAAAACATTTTCCTGATAAGAGTCATTCCACTGCAAGGCTATTTCAACAATAACTCTTTCTCGTTCTCCGATAAAATGAAAAATCTTTTGATTAACAGGCGTTTTGCTTGTGTTTAGCAGCTCCACGAACGAACGAATTCCGCCTTCATGTTCAAAGGTATCTTCTCTATCCCCGCGCTCATCAATTAAATGAATTCGCACGCCCGGATTTAAAAAAGATAATTCTCGCAATCGTTTTGCCAAAATTTCATATTGAAAAACAATATTTGTAAATATTGTTTCGCTGGGTTTGAAATGAATCAATGTTCCGCGTTCGGAAGAAGTGCCGGTAACTTTTAACGGCTCTTCTGGCTTACCCATATGATAGGTTTGTTCGTAGACTTCGCCGTTTCGACGTATAGATAAGAGAAGATTTTCGGACAATGCATTAACGACGGATACTCCAACGCCGTGCAAGCCGCCCGAAATTTTATAGGAGCTTTCATCAAATTTACCGCCGGCATGTAAAATTGTCATAATAACTTCGGCAGCTGATCGTCCTTCTTCGGGATGAATATCGACTGGAATGCCTCTACCATCGTCTTGAACAGTAATCGAATTATCCGTATGAATAACAACACGAATTTTTTCACAAAATCCAGCTAAAGCCTCATCGATAGAATTATCAATGACTTCAAACACCATGTGATGCAGACCAGTGCCGTCATCCGTATCCCCGATATACATTCCGGGACGCTTTCTAACGGCGTCAAGACCTTTTAAGACTTTGATTTTTGAAGAATCATATGCAGCAGAAATCTTTTTTTCATTTTCTTCAGACGAATTCATTTATTAACTCCAAGCAAAAACAGTTTAACCTAAAAAAACATCTTTTTTATATTGCACGGGGGCGGAGGCATTCCATGTCCGTGTTTGAATCACAGTAGAAGCTAAACAAGGGAGCAGCATGCGCCTTCCCCTTTTCCCATAGATTATGGGGGGGCGTCTAAAAAATGTTAAAGTATTATACCGGATATTTGTTGATAAAGGAAGCTTAATGCCAATATATTTTCCCTGTAACCCGTTGATTTTCAATAAAGGTTTTGGGCAAAAAGGGGCGGACTCAAACATTTTTCATGGAGGGCAGGGGGTTCTAGTGTTTTCGTCGAAATAAGGATAAAAATTTCCGTATTGGTTGCGATAGTTGTCAAAGTGGGAATAAAGCTTCCCACTTCGACAGTTTTTTCTTATTATTGATTGATTATTATTGTTTTAAGAGGCTTTTGTTTTTCTCATTAACGATTTACAAGAAGAAACCGGCAAGACAATAATGAAGCAAAAAATAGAAAAAGAGCATTATGTAATTAGCGCTCTTTTTTCGCGCACTTTTTAAGAAAGGAAATTTTGCACCCCTTCCCCTTGAAAGACAGCGGTTCTCGGTGAACCACCAAAAAGCATAACTTTTTCAGATCGCTGTATTTT
>CBDVDN010000118.1:0-4569 GCA_965372775.1 uncultured Gammaproteobacteria bacterium | reverse complement strand
TCGACAGGTAATGACGATATTTAGTATTGTTTAAGAAACTTAAATGCCCGGATTGCGCTGATTGCAGTGCAGCAATACCGGTAATGACACAATCTGCATCGCCTTTTAATTCCGCGTCAATTTTCTTGGCTAATTCGCCCAATGTTTTTTTGTTGGTTTTCATAGACTAATTCTAATGTGAAGACGAGCGGCCGCAAGGGTAGCCTCTACGTACAATTCAATGCAGAGGCAACCCCCTTCTTAAGCACAGGCCAACCCCCACATATAATTCAACGTAAGGGCGCCCCCCCTTGCGGTCGCCCAATGTGTAATCCGTTATGATACAAAAACTATTTCAGTAATTTTTGAACTGGCGTAGTAATATCCAAACTTGGATCGCTATAAGCTGCAGCAGCCTGCATAATTACAACTTTCATATTTTTTTGCTTAGCAACTTTCGCCACAGCACTTTTTACTTTTCCAATCAATTTTTTTACAGTCAATTGCTGCGCTGTAAACATTTTTTGCTGATAAGCTTGCATCATTTTTGTTAAATTCGTTCGCGCTGATAAAATTTGCTTTTGCGTTTTTTGGAGATCTTTTTTCTGCATTACAACACTATTGCGTTTATATTGCTTCATCGTGTTTTCTAATTTTTTTTGCTGTGCGGTTATTTTAGCTTGCGTCGGTGCAAATTGTTTTTGAATTTTTGTGCGTGCAGCCTGCATTGCCGGCATGGTTTGCATGATTTTTTGAAAATTAACAATACCAATATTATTTGTTGTTGCCGCCACACCAGTTAGCATAAAAGTTATACCAACAAATCCAGCAATAAATAAACTTAATTTTTTCATAAAAAACTCTCCCAAATACATTAAAACAAAAGAAAATTAAAAAGAAGCCCCTATATTAAAGTCAAATAGATTTGTATCATCTCCTTGATACTTCCGTAAAGGCGCCGAAAAACTGAAATTCAAAATTCCAACCGGACTAAACCAATCTATTTCCAGTCCTGTAGAAACGCGCAACCGACTCAAGCTTACTTTATCATAAACATTGCCTGCATCAACAAACCATGTCGTACGGACATTCTGGCTAATAGGATTAGGAAACACAAGACCAGCCGAAGCATCCACTTTAAAATTTCCGCCTAACGCATTCCCGCTGGAATCTTGAGGACCAAGAGAATTTCCGGAAAACCCTCGAACGCTTCCCATACCGCCAGAATAAAAATTCTTAAAGAAAGGTAAATCTGAATATTTACCATAACCATTTCCATACCCAACATGCCCACGCAATTCCCCAATAAAGTTTTTATAAACCGGATGATAATAATTCGCAGAATAACTCGCTTTATAATACTGCAATGAATTTGAAGAAACCGGCACAGAAGCGGAAATATTAAAACTCTGCATTAAACCTCTTGTAGGGAAAATAGTCCGATCTAGTCCTTGATGCGACCAACCGCCGTTTAACATGATCTGATAAAAATGCCGGCCATAACGCTTCACAAAATTAGCCCATTCAGTTGCTGGGGTTGATCCAATATCTAAAATATCATTTTCAACTCCAAAACCTAACTGAAAACTATCATCTTGTGATACACGAAGATCATATCCAACTGAGGCACCATAGGTGCTTAATGCATAATCACTAATATCAGAAACGTCACTTGCATCAAACTGACTACCGTAAACACTAAAGCTGCGTCCAATCCCAGACTTAGTATAATAAGGATTGTAATAACTTAAACTAGCGCTATTCGACGACTGACTATGATTAATGCTAAACGATAAAGTATTCCCTGTCCCAAAAACATTATTTTGAGTTAATGCGCCCATAACCATTAATTTATCTAACGCAGAATAACCCAGCCCGCCTTTTAATTGCGCCGTTGAAATTTCGTTTACCTTAAAATTCAAATCAACCTGATTCGGTACGCCCCGTACAGGCGTTGTTGTGACATCTACATTACGAACATTTCGAGAAGGAAGCATTCGCAATGCACGCTTTGATTCTTTTATTTTTTCAGGAGATAATAAGCTTCCTTCTAATTGCAGCAAAGCACGGCGCAAGACATTATCGTTCGTTTTATAATTATCGGAAAAAGTAATGCGGCGAACATAAACCTGCGCACCCGGCGTAATACTAACATTTAAAAATACTGTTTTATTTTTATCATTAATTTTCGGAACAATATTAACTCGCGCATTTGCATAACCTTTATCGTTTAACACCCTCATAATAGAATGATTTGCAAACATAACATTTTTTCGAGAAAAAACTTGCCCTCGCTTAATCAGAAATAATTTCGCTAATTTTTCCTTAGGTAAAATGAGATGTCCAGTGAAAGCATATCCGCTAATTTTATATTGCCCGCCTTCGGTAATGTGAATTGCAACATAAACATGCTGACGATCTGGCGATAATGAAACTTGCGAAGAATTTATTGTAAATTTCAAATAGCCTCGATCCATATAATAAGACCGCAGCGTACTAAGATTTTTTGCTAATTTTTCTGGTGAATATTCATCTCGATGCGTATAAAACGTAAACAATCCGGATGTAGTTAAACTAAACTGCTTTAATAATTCTTTTTAACTAAAAGCATTATTTCCGGTAATTTTGATTTGACGAATTGTTGCAGCTTTTCCTTCAGAAATTTCAATTTTAACTGCAACACGATTCCTCGGCTCTTTAATAGTCTTTATCGAGACTCTCGCATTATAGTCTCCCAAAGAAACATACTGATGCTCTAAAGAAGCTTTAATTTTTTCTAATACCGAAGGATTTAAAACTTCCCCCAAAACTACGCTTAATTTTTTTAATACGCCCATAAGATTTTTGGTCGGAATTTTTTTGTTGCCTGTCACCGTAATGTTACTAATAATAGGACGCTGCTCAACTTGTACAATCAACTCACCGTTTTTTCTAAATAAATTAATTTTTTCAAAAAAACCGGTCTTATATAACGCTTCGATGATTTTAGTGCTTTGCTTAGTATCAATTCTATGTCCAACCTGAACGGGTAAATAACTTAATACGGTTTCTTTCGGAATACCTTGCAGCCCTTGAATTTGTATAGATTTAATAACAAACCCTGTCTTTGCACACACAGTTATCGTAAAAAAGCCAATTAATAATGCTAAAACAATTCTTTTTCTCATAAATTACACGAATAAATAAAACAAATCATTAATAATAGTAAAAAGCACTAAACAAAACAATAAATACATCCCTAGGCGAATACCTAACAACCGAAGCCGGATCGGAATAGGTCGTCTCCGAATAAACTCTGCGGTATAATACACTAAATATCCGCCATCTAATACAGGTATTGGGAAAAGATTTATAATCCCCAGAGAAATGCTTATTAAAGCAACAAATTCCAAAAATACTGCAAGCCCATATTGTAAAGATAATCCCGCACCTTTCCCAATACTAATTGGTCCTCCAATATACTTCCACGACAAATGACCTTTTATTAACCTTATCATCAGCGCAACGCTAACCTTGGTCATTTCTCCGACACGCTTTAAAGCCAGCCAAAACGCTTTTGCCGGCTGATATCGCCGCTTATATACCCAATCAACCGGCAGTTTGAGCTCAACAGAGTAAACACCCAACACCCCAATTTTTCTACCATCTTTTGCAAGAATCTGTTTTGGAACGACTTTTATACTTAGCCGTTTGCTTCCGCGTAATACGCCTAATTGTACAGGCTTGTTTGGTTCGGATTCAATAATGCGTGCTGCTCCTTCAAAATCTTGTATTGTCTGATTATTTATCGTCAAAATGCGGTCTCCGGCTTTAATTCCAGCCTGATCTGCCGCATCACCTGGCAAGACGCTGCCAATAATAGGCGGAATAATTAACGTTCTCGGCTTTAAACCTAACTCTCCTAATACATCTGAACTTCTTGGTTCGACATGCCATGCCGCTAACTGCAGTGTGTGATTGATGAAATATCCGTGCTTAAGGTTTTTCGTTTGAATTCTCACACTACTGCGGCTGCCAAGATGATAAACCATTCTTCGCGTAACATCCTGCCATGTATTGACCGAATATCCATCAACAGTGATAATTTTTTGACCGCCCCTCATCCCCGCTTGTGCGGCAATGGACGCTTTGGTTACCTGCCCAACCACAGGGACAATTCCTTGTACACCAACCATAAACATCAGCCATAATACCAATACAGCTAATAAAAAATTAAATGTCGGTCCCGCAATAACTATCAGCATTCTTTTTAAAGGATGCTGTCGATTAAAAGCATATTTTATCTGATCTTTCGGCACCTCTTCCGCTTCTTCGTCCAGCATTTTGACGTAGCCGCCAAGAGGAACAGCTGAAAAAGCATATTCTGTCCCGCTGCGGTCATACAATCGAAAAAATACTTTCCCAAAACCAACGGAAAACCGCAAGACTTTTACACCGAATAATCTTGCCACGATAAAATGACCAAATTCATGAGCAATAACTAAAACAGCAAGTACAATTAAAAAAATGATGATTGTAATAAGAATATGCATGATGATCTGTTTCTATACGTAGGTTCTATGTAGGGACGACCCTTGCGGTCGCCCATTT
>CBDVDN010000117.1:0-4578 GCA_965372775.1 uncultured Gammaproteobacteria bacterium | reverse complement strand
TTGACAGCGTTGCCGTTTTGCATTTGCTGATTAAAATGGTATGTGACGCTCGACATCGTTCCTTTGTGAAATTCACGCGGACCGTAAACGTTAAAATATCTACAGCCTGCTATTTGACTTTTGGCAGTTGGTAGAAGCCTTCGAACATATTGGTCAAATAAAAACTTAGAGTATCCGTATACGTTGATGGGTTTTTCGTTTTCAGGATTTTCTACGAAAGTAGTTTCATTGCCATAAGTCGCCGCGCTTGAAGCATAAATAAACTGAATTTCTTTTTTAAGACAGTAATGCAAAACAGCTTTGGAATAGTCATAGTTATTTTTTAGCATAAAGCGGCCGTCCCATTCTGTTGTTTCGGAACAAGCACCTTCGTGAAAGATTGTTTTAATTGAAGAAAACGATGGATCGTTATGAGAGATTTTATTTATAAAATCATCTTGATCGAGATAGTCTAATATTTTGCAGTCTGCGATATTTTTGAATTTTCTGCCGTCTGTTAGGTTGTCGACAACGAGTATGTCGCTATGTCCTTGTTCATTGAGCGTTTTTACAATGTTGCTTCCGATAAAACCGGCGCCGCCTGTTACAACTATCATTGTTTTGTTTCCTCAATACGGTTAATGACGGAAGTCGTCGAACAGCCTTCGACCAGATCAATAATTTTCACTTGCCCGCCGTTTTTTATGACGGCTTTTGCGCCCGCGATTTCATCCGGTTTGTAATCTCCGCCTTTTACTAAGATATCCGGTAGTAATTTTGAGATTAGGCGTTCAGGCGTGTTTTCTGAGAATGGAATGACCAAGTCAACAGAAGATAGACCGTTTAAAACTGCCATGCGTTTTTCTAAGCTGTTGATCGGACGGTCTTTTCCTTTTAGGCGGATAACAGATGCGTCGTCATTGACGGCAACAATCAGGCGATCGCCTAGTTTTTTGGCTTCGTTGAGATAATGCACATGTCCAGCATGCAGAATGTCAAAACAGCCGTTCGTCATGACGATTTTTTTGCCTCGATTGTGCGCGTTTTTTATGGCGAGTGATAATTGTTCTTCGTTCATTAAGCCGCCGAACGGAACGTTTTGTAAGGCTTGCTGCAGTTCAGGTGCGCTGATCGTTGCGGCGCCTAGTTTGCTGACTGCAATGCCGGCTGCGGTATTGGCGAGTTTCATGGCGTTCGGTAATTCCATACCTGCTGCAACACTTGTTGCTAATACAGCAATAACGGTATCACCTGCGCCTGTTACGTCATACACTTCTTGTGCGCGCGCTGGAAGATGTATTTCGGGTTCGTTTTGGCGAATGAGCGTCATGCCGTTTTCGCCGCGCGTAATGAGTAATGCGCCGATATCGTGTTCGGATAGTAATGCTTGACTTTTTTCTTTGATAGTTTGTTCGTCAGGACAGTCGCCGACTACTGTTAGAAATTCTTTGAAGTTCGGTGTAATAACGGCTGCGCTATGATAGACCGAGAAATCTGTTTGTTTTGGATCGACAAATACTGGAATATTTTTTTTACGTGCGGCGGCAATTAGTTTTTTCGAGTCGTTGAGTGTGCCTTTGCCGTAATCAGATAATATAACTGCATCAGTTTTTGATAGTAATGATTGATAAGCGTCGAGCAGTTGATTGGAATGATGCATATGGAAAGGTTCTTCAAAGTCGAGTCGAATAAGCTGCTGGTGCTGGCTGAGAACTCTTAGTTTGGTGATAGTCGGTGTGTCCGAAATATTTAGCAGGTGACAGTCAATGCCGGCCGCGTGAAGTGTAGTGTTTAGTGTTTCTGCTGTCTCGTCTTTGCCCGTAATCCCTAATAGGGTTACTGATGCGCCGAGCGTTTTGACATTCAGCGCAACATTTCCTGCACCGCCCGGACAGTTGGTTTGCTGTTGTACTTTTACAACAGGGACGGGCGCTTCGGGCGAAATGCGCGATACATCGCCATACCAGTAGCGATCCAGCATAATATCGCCGACAACGAGTACGCGCGCTTTTGTAAAATCCGGAAGCTGTATTGTCATAATGTGCTTAGTTTAAAATAGATTGTTGTGATTGGTTGACAATTATAACAGGTGATTGTGGATCATTCTATAGAAATTCACTAGAATTTCCTTGATTACATTGATTGATTTAGGTATCATGCGCGCCTACTTATAGTTAGTTTTACAAAAGAGGTTGGTTATGCGAGCCGATATTCATCCGGATTATAAAGAAATTAAAGTAACATGCAGCTGCGGGAGTAAGTTTAAAGTGCCTTCTACCTATAAAGGCGATTTATTGCTCGATGTCTGTGATCAGTGTCATCCGTTTTATACGGGACAGCAAAAGATTGTCGATACGACAGGTCGTGTAGATCGATTTAAGCAGAAGTTTGGCGTGATAGGTATGGCGACTAAGAAGAAGACTGAAGAAAAGGCTAAAGAATAGATTCCCGCTTTCGCGGGAATGACCGTTGTTTGTTTTCGCGGGAGCCTGTGCTCAACTTGATTGAGTAATGACAAAAAAGCCATGCGCCTTTTAATTAACATTGCATGTGTTGCATTCCAATGAAAAAATCCTTATTTATAATTTTATTTCTCCTATCAGTTGTATCCTGTCATTACAATAATGCGTCAGATAATAATATGCCTGCGCCGATACCGTTATACCGCACTAAATTTATAAAAAAGGTTGCAGAAGAAACACAGGGCGTTAATCGGCAAATTCAAAAAAAACGAGCGCATTTGCTAAAGCTGTATGATCAGTATGTTCAGCATGAAAAATTAAGCGTTTCTGATATGGATTGGCTGAAAAAGTTGGCTGATAATTATCATGTTAAAAATCCGAACTTCAGTAATTTCGATACTTGGGGGTTGTTAGAAAAGAGAGTGGATGTTTTGCCGCTCTCATTAGTGATTGCACAGGCTGCTTATGAATCGGATTGGGGGCGGTCGCGTTTTGCGAAGCAGGGCAACAATTATTTTGGTCAGCGCTGTTATCGAATAGGCTGCGGCATTATTCCCAAAAGGCGCTCAATACATGAAAAATTTGAAGTACAAAAGTTTAATAATTTACAATCATCTATAAAAGGCTATATTCACAATCTGAATACTTTTCCGCATTATTATTTTTTGCGCGAATTGCGTGCCGAACAGCGTGTACAGCATAACACAATACCGAACGGTGTGCAGTTAGCTGAAGGCTTGGAAAAATATGCTGAGCAGTCTTTTTATGTTGATGCGATAAAAAAAATTATTCAGATAAATCATTTGGAATATTATGACACGATAACGAGATAAATTTAGATGCTGGATGTTGGTAAAAAAAAATTAAATAATAAGGTTACAAAACTTTATGGTTTGTTAATAGCAGTTAATGTGTTAATTTGGATTTTGGCTTTTTTAATTTATCACCATTCTTCTGTGTCATTAGGACTTTGCTTGTTGGCTTATAGTTTTGGATTGCGTCATGGATTGGATGCAGATCATATTGCAGCAATTGACAGTGTGACTCGTAAACTCGTTCAGGATTTAAAACGACCGGTCGGCATAGGGTTTTTCTTTTCTTTAGGACACGCGTCAGTCGTTGTTATTTTGTCTTTTGTTGTTGTTCTAACAACTGCTTCTTTACATCATTATTTTCCTTCATTAAGTCATTTCGGCGCGATTTTCGGCGGCATTTTTTCAGCTGGTTTTTTGTTATTGTTTTCATTGATTAACTTTTTTATTTTTTGCAGAGTTTTGAAGAAATTAAAGTTAATGAAAGCGGGACAAGAAGTAAAAGTTAATGATCAAGTTAGAGGTTTTTTTTCTCATTTGCTAAGACCGTTTTTAAAAGTAGTCAGCAAAAGCTGGCATATGTTTCCGGTCGGTTTTTTATTTGGGCTGGGATTTGATACGGCGACAGAAGTTGCATTATTGGGTGTGTCGGCTTATCAGGCTGCGCAGCATATTTCTATTTGGGCTATTATGATTTTTCCGGCTTTATTTGCAGCGGGTATGTGCTTGGTTGATACGACTAGCGGTTTATTAATCTTTAATGCCTGCCGCTGGGCGTATATTAATCCAATACGAAAGTTACATTACAATTTGACTATCACGCTATTTTCTTTTGTTACAGCATTTCTAATTGGTATTTATGAAATCTTAAGTCTTTTTTCCGGTCAATTAAATCTCACCTCAATAGCCGGCATAGGCAATCATTTTGAAATCATCGGCGCGATTATCCTTTCGCTGTTTATTTTGATTTGGTTGATTTTTGGAAGGCGGATGACAGAATGATGATGGTTTTATAATCAGATAATTTTGGAGTTATACCTTGCGTGGTCATAATTTGAGGTGACTTTCGTTATATTTTTTCCAGATACCAAATTAACCAAGCTAGAAAAAAAACATCAATTAAATAAATGCGTTATTATCATAAAAGATTAATTTTGGTGACAGGAAAAATAAATGATGTGCTGGTATATTCGGGAATTAGCGTTGATACCAAACAGGGGAAAAAATGTAGGGGTAGCCCTTGCGGCTACCCTCTTGGGTGACCGCAAGGGGGTCGCCCCTACAAATATGGTGAAATAATATGGCGCGCAAGTTGAATGAAAAAG
>CBDVDN010000116.1:0-4600 GCA_965372775.1 uncultured Gammaproteobacteria bacterium | reverse complement strand
AAATTAATATTGTGCGCTGTAATAATAGGATAATTATCACATTTAACTTCATGATTTAAACCATATCCGCAAACGGTCAATTGCTCTTTAAAATCAGTAATCCATTTTACACCGACAGGATCATCTAAATTAAAAATACCATACTGCATAGTCGGCATATTAAACAATAACCTTTTAGCCACTGCATACGTTTTTTCATCGCCATGATAATCTAAATGATCTCGCGTTAAATTAGTAAATATGCCTATATTAAAATTAATGGCGTCTAGCCTTCGTTGCTGAAGCGCATGCGAAGAAGATTCTAAAACAACCGTTTTAATTTTTTGTTGTCGATAATCATTAAGTAATAACTGAATAAGAATAGGATCAGGTGTTGTTAAATTACAAGGCTGTTCTAAATGATCAACCATGCCGCAGCCTAAAGTTCCAATAACTGCAGTTTTCTCGCCCAAAAAGCCTAAAGCTTGTGCTAAAAGGTTACTCGTCGATGTTTTACCGTTCGTTCCTGTTATGCCAATAATCGTCATATCATCGGAAGGATATTGATAAAATCGTGCGGCAATATGACTAACTTTCTCCGCTAAATTTTTTATGGAAATAATCGGTGTTTTGTTTTGCCAAGTTAACAGATCCTTATGCTCATCAGCCTCGCGTAAAACAGCCAATGCACCGGCTTGAATCGCAGCATCAATAAATTGCCGCCCATCAGTAGAAGTTCCCGAATACGCAAAAAACAAATCTCCTTTTTTAACTTTACGGCTATCCAACGATAAACCAGTTACAAAAGCAGGAAGTTTTATATCTACATCAATAATATCTTTTAATAATTCATATAATAAAATCAATTATTATACCTCCATCCGATCCGGTGCAATATTCAATGCTCTCAATGCCCCGCCCATGATTTTTTCAAAAGCTGGTGCTGCAACTATTGCTCCATAATGCTGTCCTTTTGGATCACGAATAATAACTGAGACGACTAGCTGAGGATTGCTAACCGGTGCAATCCCGACAAATGAAGACGTATACCGAGCCATAGAACGTTTTTTGTTATAACCTTTTTTTCCAGCAATATATGCGGTTCCAGTCTTTCCAGCCACACGATAGCCTTTGATTCTCGCCCGTGTACCAGTTCCGCCCTGTACTACCGCTTCAAGCATATGCAGCATATCATTTGCCACTTTTTTATCTATGATGCGCTGACAGACGGGCGGTTTATTTTGTTTTAAAAAAGTTGCTGGACATTGTAGCCCGTCATTAGCGATAAGACTATAAGCTTGAGTTAACTGTAACGGCGTAACTGAAACACCATAACCAAAAGCTAAAGTTGCTAAAACAAAAGGACGCCATACATCATGATCGATAAGATATCCAGAACTCTCTCCGGGAAAACCGCTTCGCGTCCGCTCACCAAAACCCACTCGTCTTAACAAATTAATAAGATGTTCAGGAGGTAAAGATAAAGTCATTTTAGCAACAGCTACATTGCTGGATTTTTGCAGCGCTTGCGTAACTGTAATAATCCCGTGATTTATCGGCGAATCCGTCACTTCGTTATGCCCGACCATAAACCATCCCGGATTTGTATCAATTTTCGTATTCGCCTGATATTTACCGCTATCTAAAGCACTTGCAATACTAAACGCTTTCATAGTAGAACCAGGTTCAAAGGTATCAGTCACCGCACGATTACGAAATTGACCATAATCCTTTGTCGGACGATTATTCGGGTTATAGGACGGCTGATTAACCATCGCTAAAATCTCGCCTGTTTTGGGGTTTAAAACTACAACAGAACCGGACTCAGCATGAAATTTTTTGACTGTTTGTTTCAGGGTACGATAGGCTAAAAATTGTATTCGGCTATCCAAACTAAGCTTTAAATTATGTCCGGATTTGGCATTACTGATATCAGCAAGCACTGCAACAACATGCCGGTATCGATCTTTTAAAACTTTCTCTTTGCCCGGAATGCCCTGCAGCCAATTATTATAGACAAGCTCTAATCCTTCTTGTCCTTGATCATCAATATTTGTAAAACCAACGACATGCGCAGCCACCTCACTCGTTGGATAATAACGCTTATATTCTCGTTCCAAATAAACGCCTGGAATTGATAATTTTTGTACAGCCTGTGCTAAATTGGGATCAATGCTACGTTTTAGATAAACGAATTCTTGTTTCGCATGACGTTTCAATAATAAATAAATACGTTTTACAGAAATACCAAGCAAACGGCTAATACGATAAACTTTTTTATAGGCTGTAGGAAAATCTTGCGGATTAATCCAGACCGAATTAACCGGCGTACTGATTGCCAAAGGTTCGCCATTACGATCTACAATCATACCACGATAAGCGGGTACGTTTATAACACGCATCGAGCGCGCATCACCTTGACTCAACAAAAAACCACGCTCGAAAACAGTTAAATAAACCATACGCGCGATAAGCAAACAAACCAGAATAATCAGTCCGATAATGACTAAACGAAAACGTACAGGAAAAAACTGAATATTATTATTGTCTTTCACGTATTATTCACCACAACAATAGATTGCGCTTTCGGCAGCACCATACCTAATTGTTGTGTTGCAATTCTTTCGATTCGCGCATTGGAAGATAATGCGCTCTCTTCTAATAACAACTTACTCCATTGCGTATGTAAGTCTGCCTGTGTATTTTGAAAAGTTTGAACATTACTCAGCAATCGTCTATTCATATCCTTCACATAAACCAAACTAAATGCCGAAATCAACACTGCAAAAACGAGGACAAGCATAACAATATGTTTAACGGAATACAATGACCAATTGAACACATTTGGCGCTAATGCGACTGAATTTAATGTTTTAACTGATGTGTTCATGATATTTTCTCTGCTATTCTTAATACAGCGCTGCGTGCACGAGGATTATTATCAATCTCTGTTTTCGCTGGTTTAACCATCCGCCCTACTCGTTTCAAACGAGGATTCAACATATCCTGCTTTATAGGCAACCCAACCGGAAATTCACCTCCGCGCTCTTGTTTTTTTATAAATCGCTTAACAATTCGATCTTCTAATGAATGAAAACTAATAACAGCTAATCGACCGCCGATTTTTAGCACGTCGAGACATTGCTCTAAACAAATACTCAATTCCTCTAATTCTCGATTAATAAAAATCCTTATCGCCTGAAAACATCTTGTTGCCGGATGTTTATGCTTTTCCCATTTGGGATGCGCTTTTGAAATAATATCCGCTAAACGTTTAGTCGTATTAATCGGCTCTTCTTCTCGTTCCTGCACAATAGCTCGCGCAATCCTTCCAGCATAACGTTCCTCGCCATAAGTCCTAAAAACATCTGCCAACACTTTTGAATCTACCTGTCTCAGCCATGCCTCAGCGCTCACACCACAACCCGGATTCATCCGCATATCCAAAGGTCCATCACGAAGAAAACTAAACCCGCGCTCCGGATTATCTAATTGCGGCGAAGACACACCAAGATCTAACAAAACACCGTCAACACAGCCATACAAACCTAACTGCTTCACCCATTCCGATAATTCAACAAACGAACCGTGATACACCTTAAAACGATCATCATTTTCAAAATCACGTTCAGCAATTTGTATAGCCTCTGGATCTTTATCAATCGCAAACAAACGACCTTTATTCGACAACTTATCAAGAATTGCTTTGGCATGTCCGCCTCGTCCGAAAGTTGCATCAACATAAATACCGTCCGATTTAATTTCTAATCCTAAAATCGCCTCATTTAGCAAAACCGGCTGATGTTCTTTTTTATTCATCATAAATATCTAATTTAAAAACCAATAAGAGATGTTATTGCCCATTCCAACACACTCCGTGTGTATCTTTGTGATCATCCTTTTACTACCACCGTTATCCCTAACATAATATCTATCCTTGACTACCGCTATCATCCTTAATAGCTACCATCATCCTGATTTATACCATTATCCTTAACGGTCGCAGCATCCATACTGCTAGGCAATAACATCTCTTATTGATTTTCAGGAGTTATACCCAAAAACTCCTAATTCCTAACTACAGTGAAATTGTCTTAATATCGTCCGGTAAATCTCCTTTTATAAGTTTTTCCTTCAGCCAAGCATCACGACACGTACCCCACATATGCTCATCCCAAATTTCAAACTTATTTCCCTGTCCTAACAAAATCACTCGCTTATCAAGACCGGCATACTCTCGAAGCAGTGGCAGCAATAAAATCCGTCCATGACTATCCAAAGCTATTTCAGTAGCATGTCCAATTAATAAACGTTGAATTCTGCGGGTTTCAGGATGGAAGCTAGGAAGCGCGGTGATCTTTTTTTCAATTTCTTCCCAAACAGAAAAGGGATACATCAACAGACAACGCTGTTCCGTATCAATCGTCAAAACAAGCTGACCATCAAACTCATCGCACAAGCACTGCCGATAACGCATCGGTATTGCTATCCGACCTTTTACATCTATGTTGACTGCATTGATGCCGCGAAACATAACCACTTCCCACGTTGCTATACCTCGCGCGATCATAATTTGAGGAATTTTAGCGCCGTTATTTTTTGTCCTACGCTACGTTTAAAT
>CBDVDN010000115.1:0-4704 GCA_965372775.1 uncultured Gammaproteobacteria bacterium | reverse complement strand
TTCTAAATTTTTGGTCTTGACAATGGGGAGTACCATAGTTTGTGCTTTTACCAGATGAGGTAAAGCAGAAAGTATTTTTGTTAAATTAAAAAGATTCGCATCAGGTCGGTGTGAAACTAGCTGTCTCATCACGAAATCAATATGCTTAGAAGTAATTAAATTTCTATATGTTTTCGATATTTTTCCCAACAGCCAAATATAATCAGCTAGTTGATAATTATCGATATGGCATCCACTCGCAATCAATAAGCTTAACTGCTCAATTTCATTTAAAAGGTCTCTCCTATTATTTCGATCGCTGGTATAAAACACTAATCCATAAATTGTCTGTAACATGTTCGCAACAGGATCACTATATAAAAAATCTTTTGGTTGGCAAGATGACGCTTTTGATTTAGTAAATAGCATTTTTTATTCCTCTTCTCATTCTTAATATTTTTTATATCGTTCTTACTGCCTTTAAGAAGCTAACCAGCATAATACTAAACAAAGCACAAAAAAGCAACTATCATCTTTATTTTTTTTCCGCCTTATCGTACTATACACGCTATGTACAAATACTTACTAAATCCAAAAAACTGGTTCATTGCAATAGGATATTTCATTATTCAACTGTTGATCTTGCTCCCTTATGCAACATTAATGCACTTAGGCGCAATAATCGGATATTTGTTTTATTATATGCTTCGAAAACGCCGACAGATTGTTGAGATCAATATAAGACTTTGTTTTCCAAACTTTAACGAAAAACAACAAGCACAATTAATTAAAGCTAATTTTATTTCTACCGGCAAAGCTTTGTTTGAAACAGCTTTGGCGCTTTGGGCGCCCGATAAAAAACTCAAACCCTTATGTGAGATATCAGGCATTGAATATATTGATAAAGCTTTAAAATTTGGTCACGGCATTTTATTAATCTCTCCTCACTTCGTAACTATGGAAATGGCTGGACGTTTATTAGCAATAAGCTACAAAAAAACACCGATGAACGTTTTATATCGTAAACATAACAATCCATTTATAGAATATCTTATTACGACTGCAAGAAAAAAATATTATGGTAAAACTATTGGTAAAAAAAACATGCTGACACTAATAAGATGTTTGCAAAAAAATGAACTTGTTATCTACGCACCAGATCAGAATATTAATTATCAAATGGTATTTACGCCATTTTTTGGCATCAAAGCAGCAACTGTTACAATGGCTTCTGCTATTACGAGAAAAACCGGCGCTAAAGTCGTCCCAATGGCTTGGTATAGAAAACCGCATAATAAAGGTTATTTATTACAGGCACATGAAGATTTTGAGAATTTCCCAAGCGGGGATAATTATAAAGATACGCTAAGACTTACTCGATTTATTGAAGATGCCGTTAAAAAACACCCCGAACAATATCTCTGGATGCATCGCCGATTTAGAACACGCCCACACGGTGAACCGCTTATTTATCCAAGAAAAAGGAAATATTAGAAAACATCTATTTTTATAGCTTTTATCTTCCCAAAATGACTGGCAAAATAATCATCTGCATACCGCGCAAATGAAGATAGCGCTGAAGGGATACTGGCGTTTCATTATGCAATAATCTTGTAAGCCAATTTTCATTCTTTAATATCACTCTAGCGGCAAAAAACACCGGATTTTTAAATTCTTCTTTTACTGTTTCAGCAAGTTCGACCAATTTTTTTACGTGATCCGTTCCATAATCCGAATAAGATTTAGAAGGAATGCCATGCTGATGCGCATAGTCCATAAAATATTTTAAGTTTTTTTCCACCTTAATCTGCATTTTGGCTAAAGCCCTATCACTTTCATAAGTATTGACATCAACAACACCAACACTAACAAATACAAAATTCTGAAAATGCCAGGGGAACATACGCTGCGCCCACAGTAAAGTATGAACGCCTTCACCAATACTATTGCCGATAAAAAATACCGCTGTCGGCGCAGCCGGGTTAATTTTTCGCGTTGCCATAGCTGGTGGTGAAACAGGAAAAGTAAACATTTCATCTAATTTTCTAATTTGTTTTTTTGCTTTTTTATAATGGTTTTTAATCAACAAACAAACGAATGCCACAGCGCTTGTCATTAATATTGTTAACCATCCGCCCTGCGTAAATCTTTCAACCACTGTTACACACAAGATCAACGAACAAACGATAAAGCCAATAAAGGACAAAGGCAATCTGACAAGCCATTTCGGTTCGCGCTTTCGTCTTCGCCACCAATAAACGCTTAATCCAAACAAAGATAATGAGAACGTTATAAAAACATTCATACTATATAAAACAACTAATTTCTTAATAGAGCCATGCGTCCATATCAAAACCAAAACAGCTAATATTCCAAATAAGACAATACCGTTCTGCACAACTAAACGGTTAGATAATCCTCTATATCGACGCGGCACCCAGCCATCAATCGCCATATTAGCCAAAACAGCCGGACCACCTAAAAATCCCGTATTAGCTCCGACGAATAATAAGCCAGCCTCCAACACCAATATCAACATCAAAAAGAAATGACCATAAGGAACAGTTTGAAAAATTTTACCAAATGCCACAGCATTTAATGTTTTCCCAACAATCGGATGCACACCCCACAACAAATAAAGTAAAATAATGCCACCCGCTGTAAAACTTAAAGAAACTGCCATATAAAACATTGTCCATTTGCCGGTTTTAACTCGCGGTTCTTTTAAATTATTCACATTATTTGAAACAGCTTCTAATCCGGTATAAGTACCACCGCCCAATGAATAAGCGCGCAAGAATAAAGCAATGATAAAAAACCACCCGACAGTACTTGCAAGATGAAACGTTGTATGAACCGTATGATAATAAACTGCACCAAGCATGCGGCCATGCTTGACCACACCATAAATAATGATTACTAAATGCGTAATAACAAATCCTAAAAATATGGGCATAAATACTTTGATAGACTCTTTCATGCCGCGAAGATTCAAAAACATCAACAGCAACACCATACCAACTGCCGCATATATTTTGTACGGCTGCGCGCCCACCGGCAATAAACTAAATAAAGCAGCAATCGCACTCGCAAAAGAAACAGCGATCGTCAAAACATAATTCAGAATCAACGCAGCACCGGAAACAAGTCCAGCATGTGGGCCGACAAGCCGCGAGGTAACTTTATAACCACCGCCACCGCTTGGGAAAAGCTCTATCACTTGGTTATACGACAGAGAAATAATAAACACCGTAAGGGCTGTAGCAACAACAAGGTATAACCCTAAATAGATATGATGTTTTAATGCCAAAAAAGCTTGTTCAGGACCATAAGCGGAAGAAGACAAACCATCCGCCCCCAAGCCAATCCATGCAAAAAAGGCAATTAATGAAATATGACCACGAGTCTCTTTATCCATAGGATTACGCGGCTTTCCGAATAAAAGTGTTATTAGTTTTCGAAGCATAATTTAAGCTTACTCAATATTGCAAAAGCGCTATTGTAAACTCAATTATCCACAGAGAAAAGGATAAACTCTATTAATGTGCGAGTAATGTGCGAGCAACGAAGAACCGCTCGCAAGAAGTAAATATTCGGTTAACCAGTCATAATAACCGCTTATTTTCTACATCGTAGCTGCACGGCATACCGTACCGATATTTGAACATTAGCTAGAAAAGAGCACGGCACGCCGTGCAGCTACAATGACGGGTTAAACGAATATTTACCGCAAGAATCTTGAAATTTTTTAAAAAACCCGCAAAATATAGCTCATTATGACAACATTAAACAATCTTAAACAAACCCTGCGCAATACAGCAGATTCAGAACGGGCAAAAAACCTTGCATGGTTTTTTAAAACAGATCCCGGCGAATATGGTGAAGGTGATAAGTTTCTTGGCATCAAAGTGCCGGAATTAAGAAAAATTGCAAAATCTTACGCTAAACTTCCATTATCCTCGATTAAATCCCTTATTCAATCACCCTTTCACGAAGAACGCATGACCGCTCTATTGATTTTGATGGGTCAATATAAAAAAGCCAAAGATGAAAACACAAAAAAAACTATTTTCGATTTTTATATAAAACAAATGCGTTATATCAACAATTGGGATTTAGTCGATGTCAGCGCACCGCATATTATCGGACACTATTTGTTTAATAAAGATACGGCTATTCTCTACCGATGGATTAAATCAAATAATCTGTGGACACGAAGAATCGCCATTTTAACTACTTTCCATTTTATTCGGCAAAATTCTTTCGACGACACCTTAAATCTCATTGAAGCATCATTACAAGATAAAGAAGATTTAATTCATAAAGCCTGCGGCTGGATGTTGCGCGAAGTTGGAAAACGCGATTTTAAAACAGCCGAAAACTTTCTCAATATACATTCCAAAATCATGCCGAGAACTATGTTGCGCTATGCCATTGAACGCTTTCCGGAAAATAAACGGCAAAAGTATCTGCGAGTCAGAAGACAGAGGGCGGAAGACAAAAGACTGAGAGCAGAAACTAGAAAATAAGTCATTATTTTTATAAGAAATAATAATTTATACTACAAACAAAAAAACTCTGTACACGTCAAAACTTCAGCAAAAATCAAATAATTCTTTGAAAATATTTTCAACATTTGCAATAAAATTACATCTATTTTAAAAACTTGTGTGGGTTGGGCTAAGCGCCCAATAGCTAAGAAAAAATTGTCTAAATTAACATTCG
>CBDVDN010000114.1:0-4763 GCA_965372775.1 uncultured Gammaproteobacteria bacterium | reverse complement strand
AATTGCAGTAATGCGACTGTCCGTTTATCTTTCGTAAATCCCACCAACAAGCCATTATCTTTTTTTGACCAACCCTGCGTCAACTTAACGCGGCGTATCGGAAAATTTGATAATCTTGCAAAATCTTCCACAGAATCCATTGCGGCATTTTTCTTATAAGTTTGTTTGTCGACAATATTAATGTCCTGTTTTCTTGCAATAATACTACACGCAGCATACAAAGGATCTGTTTTATCCGCAACAAACAAATTTTCTTTACGGCGATACATTAAAATATTCTTTAAATGCGAAAGCGCTCGTAAAAAATCCAATCTGTTTTTAACTTTTTTCTGTTTTAAACGCTCTAAATCTTCTTTTGTCTGTTGTTTAAAATCCTGAAGAAAATAATCTACCAGTAATACGTAAAAACCTTGAAGCGCATTTTTAAATAAATATTTATTAATTAGCTGCTGTGTACTATAGGTTTGTATTTTACACTCTTCTTTAGCCATAGCATAAATCGAAGCAGTCAAAGGGAAAAAAGCATTTTTTCTTATAGCAGAATAATCATCACGGCTATTAATCATTAAATTACCGTCTTGAGGACAAACCCAGACCAGCTGTTTTTTAGATGCGCGTATTAAAGATTTCTCAGGAAGCGAAATCTCTTTATCGTAAGTTATCTCAGTATAATCCGATACGGCAGCACTTGGAAATTTCATCCCAGACAATAATTTTGCGAACCAACGATCAAGCATTAATGTTAATATATTTAAATGTTTTTCATTTTTTGCCAACTCAATTGCATCGCTGATCTCACATTTTAAAACTTTTGTCCCGGGCGTTCCAACCGCAATCAACGCACCGTTTTTATTTAAAGTTACCGGCAAGCCAAAAATCACATCCCCATTTCTAGCTCGAAATATATGTTTTCGAGGTATATCTTCTTCGCCATGATCTTTTTGCACAAAAAATATATCAACGCACCCTGACCGCACAATCCAAAATCGTTCGCTATCATTAACATCAATATCAACGCTTGTTTTAACCGTTAATAAAGAACATGTTTTTGCTACTTTCGATAAATAACTCACTTATAAAATCTCACATTGTTATCCCCGCGAATGGGGATCCATATTCCAGAATCCTTAAAATAAAACCCACAAACACTAACGCGCAGGTTGGGCTAAGCACCCCAAAACCAAAACAAAATTGTTTAAACTAAAATCTGTTTTGATTTGTAAAAAATCTATAAAACATTATATTAAGCGCAGCCCAACCTACATTTTTCTTATTTCCTAACTAATACATCGCAATTAATTCTGCATATTCGCCTTTAACCTTATGCAGTTCTTCATGCGTACCACGCTGTACAACTTTTCCATTATCTAAAACAATAATTTCATCACTATCTTTAATCGTGCTAAGCCGATGCGCAATAATCAAACAGGCGCAGCCTCTACGTCTTAAATTATCATCAATCATCTTTTCCGTATAAGCATCTAAAGCACTCGTTGCTTCATCTAAAATTAAAATACTGGGATTGCCTGCCAATGCTCTTGCAATTTCCAGCATCTGCCGCTGTCCACCGCTAAAATTCTTACCATCTTCTTCGATTAAACCAGAATACCCGCCTAATTTAGTCATAATATCATCGTGAATACAGGCATCTTTTGCAGATTGAATCACCCGCTCTTCTGAAATCGTTCCATTAAATAAAAATATATCCTGATAAACCATCGCAACAGAATTAGAAAATACATCTTTGAAAATATCCTTAAGTTGCTGATTATCGAATAATACCTCTCCCGTCCAAGGCTGATACAATCCCGCTAACACCTTACTTAATGTTGACTTGCCTGATCCGGTTTTACCGACCAATGCAACTCGAGATCCCGGCTTTAGTACAAGATTGAAATTTTCTATTAAAGGTTCATCTAATCGGCTATACCCAAAACTAATATCTTTTACAAGCACATTGCCCGACAATTTAGGTATCTCACCTTTACTCTTCTTATCCTCAGTAAACGTTAACTTTTTCGGATAATTAAAAACATCATCCAATTTCTCAATATCTGTCTGTAATAACTGCATATTCTGGAACAAAGTAAAAATCTGTCTCACCGGCATTAAAAAGCTCAGCATAAGCGCTTGAAATGCGACTAAAGTTCCAACACTTAAACTTCCCTGAATAACCTGCAATGCGCCGACGATCAATACCGATGTGGTCGTTAACATAACCAAAAAAGGATAAACAGAATTTAAAAAATTAACGGTCGTTCCCAATTCCTGCTGTACGTTCGTTAACTTTGCCGTTTGTCCTGACAATTGCGTAAAAAAATCTGCTTCTGCGCCAGAAGATTTTACAGTTTCAATAATCTGTAAACCGCGCATTGTAATACCTAACGTTTTACCCGATTCTGTTTGCAGACGACGGTTAAAATCCATTTGCTTGCGATAAACTAATTTTAATATTAATAAACTCACTGCTGTACTGAAAATACCAATAAAAGTCAGCATCACACTATAAGTAAACATCAGTGCCGCAAAAAATATAATCATAATAAAATTAATCACACCAGACGCTAATTTTCCAGAAAGCAGCATAGCCATTTTATCGTTAAGCTGCATACGATAAACAAGATCACCAGAAAAACGCTGACCAAAAAAGTCAATTGGCAATCGCAGCAAATGATGAAAAAATTTTGCAGAATTTGAAATAGCAATTTTAGTATTCAGCTTAGTTAAATATCGTTGCTGAAACCATATCAGCACACCATAAATTGCAGCAATAAAAAGTATCGATAAAAACAACGGCAATAGCCAGCCATGCAATTTTTTAATTAAAATATTATCAATAAAAATTTTACTAAATGCGGGAATAATCAGACCGGGAATAACTAAAAATAATCCAGATAAAAATATAAAAGCCAATAACTGTTTGCAATGCTTTAATCGGCTTTTTATAGCTTTAAATAAAGTTTGTTCTTTTTGTTTTTCTTTTAATTTTTCGGTTGGCTCAAACGTTAAAACAACACCAGTAAAATACTCATTCAGCTCCTGTAATGAAATAGTTCGCGGTCCAGTCGCCGGATCATTAATATAAACTTGATCCTTTTTAAATCCTTCTAAAACAAGAAAATGGAAAAAACCCCAAAACAAAATAACCGGTAATTTAATTTTCCTTAAATCCTCTATATTTGCTCTAATGCCGGATGCTTTAAGACCGTATTGTCGAGCAACTTTTACAATATTAACAGCCTTACTGCCGTCACGGGAAACACCGCATTCTACACGTAATTTTTCCAACGGCACAAAAGTGCCGTAATATCCAAGAATAATGCCCAATGCCGCCGCACCGCATTCTACTGCTTCCATCTGCAGGACAGTCGGCGTTCGTTTTCGTGCCATAAATCATCAAACTCCTTTTATTGATGGAAAAATCAAACTAATCGGGCGCTGTTCGGACACAACAATTTTAGCATTACATAACGTACCGGATTCAAGGCGAATCGGCGGACCTTTGGAAGATGTCCATTGATATCCAGATAATGTTTTCTTTGAAGCAATTAAATCCACTTTAACTTCTATCGGCGCTAAATTATCGGAAAATAACTTTATTAATGATTCATTACGCAATATTTTCATTAACTGCCAAGATGTCACGGGATATTTAGACACATACATGACTTTTCCTAACACATAACCGTATTGTTCTGAACTCACATAGGAAGGAACAACATGGACTGTCATCCCAGATTTAATCTTTTTGCCCTCCAATGGCGAAACAAATAAAATTGCATCTAAAGGTTTTGGCTGTTTACTAAATTGCTCTATTCTTAAAAACAATTGAGCGCTTTTAATTTGATCCCCATCTTGAGCGTTAATCTCAACAACCTCACCGGCAAAAGGACTAATGATTTTTTTACTTTCTTTAGAAATTTCGTCTTTAAGGTTTTTTATCTTTAACCGCACTACCTGAACAGCGCTTATTTTTTTATCCTCGATAAGCTCACGTTGTTCAGCCTGTGCCGCTGCCAACTGTGAATAAAGCTCTCCCGAAACGACATAAGCCAATATCTGTCCCGCATGGACTGCCTCACCAATCTTTACATCCGAATCATACACATAACCAGTCACAGGCGAATAAATATTGCTGACTGTCTCGCGAATTAAAATACCTTTAGCATTCACAGTTGTCGGAATCCTGCCCAAAATCCCCCAGCAAATGAGAAAAATCAATAAAACCCCAACAGCAATCAAAAGCAGCCAGCTTTTAGGAGACGTCATCGTAATCATTGAATCAAGCTGCTCAGGCGATGCGATTTTCTTTAACGCTTCTTCACGAAACAAACGGTTATCCATAATTCCCAATACTCCAAAAACAGAAAAGTTATTGTGTCAAATTCCATGATGAAAGACAAGGCAATAAAATCATCCTAGCAAAAGCACCGAAGGAAATTTATCCGGATAAACAAGGCGCAGCAGTTCATAGCCGACTCCGGCTGTACCGCGAAATAAACTTAAAACCGGCGTATCTTTTGACAAATTTTTCATAAAAGAAAAACAGCTTTTTTTGTGCGCAGAAGCAATACAGCAGGAAGCATACTGTTTGGCTTTTTGATATAAGTCTGGTCGGGATAAGCGCCTTGACGCTTCTAAGATAAAATCAATTTTCCCAAAATTACCGCAGCATAAATGATCGAATCCATTACATTCCGATAATGCGGTTATTAATGCCGCTTCAATATCCTGCCGAATAGCATCATTATCCAAATAATTTA
>CBDVDN010000113.1:0-4817 GCA_965372775.1 uncultured Gammaproteobacteria bacterium | reverse complement strand
AAAGCGCGAATTTCTGCCGGCGTTTCAAAAGACGGACCCAGCACCGAAAGGTAAATTCCTTCATGTAAATTGACATTGATATCTCGCGCAGCGGTTTTTAATGCAAAAGCTAATTCAGTATCATACGCATTATTCATTGCAAAAAAGCGAGCGCCATATTCCTCATCATTAGGACCAATAACCGGATTAGTATGCTGAAAATTAATATGATCATTGATTAGAACCAGTTCGCCAGGACCTACCTCTGACCTCAATGAACCAGCCGCATTTGTTAGAATTACACTATGACAACCCAAATGCTTCAACATGCGTATCGGTCGTTTTACTCGACTCATAGAAGGACATTCATATAAATGTACTCGTCCCTTTAAGCAAATAATCGGCATACCACCAAGATAGCCTAATATAAGAGCGCCCTCATGCCCTTTGACCGTACTAATCGGAAAACCTGGCAGTTCGCTATAAGGAATGACTACAGCATCTTTTATTTCGTCCGCCAATGGACCCAGCCCAGACCCCAACATCAAGCCAACTTTCGGTTTAATATTCGGCGCAAGCTCACGAATTAATGCTGCACCGGCAGCAAGTGTTTTATAAGTAGACGTCATTATTATTACCTCATAAAAAATGAAAAATTATACGCAACATATCAAAATAAAATATGGCTAATAACGCTGCCGCTGGCACCGTTATTAGCCAAGACAAAATAATATTCCTTATAACATTTATATTCAACGCGCCAATTCCGCGCGCCAAACCCACTCCGAACACACCGCCGACCAAAGTCTGTGTAGCAGAGACCGGAATACCTGAACTCGTTGAAAAAATCACGGTACATGCAGCCGCCAATGTCGCAGCAAAAGCACGGCTAGGCGTCAGCATAGTAGTACCTTTCCCAACCGTCGCAATAATTTTATGGCCATACATAAACAACCCAAGCACCACACCGACGCATCCCATAAAAATAATCCAAAGCGGCAGCGGATCCTGCATTAAAACACTGCCGTGATGTTTAATAATGCTGAAAATTGCAACAATTGGTCCAACGGCAATGGCAACATCGTTTGAACCATGCGCAAAAACCATTGCGCAAGCTGTAAACGACATTAAAACACTAAATAATTTTTCTACATATTCGAATCGTTCATAGCGCTTAGGCGATTTTTTAATATAAATTCGCTTACACAAAAAAGTCCCTAAGCCAGTTATTAGCAAAGCAACAATCAAAACAACTAATAAGCGCACAATAACATTCAGATGATAATCTAATTCTGCTAAATCGCGCAAGACAATAAGATTTGCCAAAACAATGCCGACTAAAAAGAAAAAAATCGGCAGCAGGCGCTGCGCTGCACGAGGCGGATCCGAAACTGCTAATATAAAACGCTTAATAATAACAAATAACCAATACCCCGCTAAACCGGCTATAAGCGGAGAACATATCCAGCTCAGCAAAATAAACCACACTGTTTGCCAATGAATAGCATTCACACCCAAAACAATTACGCCAAAACCAACCATTGCACCAACAATCGCGTTTGTAATTGAAACCGGCATACCGAAAAAACTGGCTGCCAAAATCCATGTCATGCCAGCAAGCAATACGGCAAGCATGCCATAAAGAAGCACCGCTGGAGAATGCACGAAAAGGGTCGTATTAATAATGCCGCTTCTGATTGTATTCGTAACATGAAGTCCGCCTATCAGTGCGCCTGAAAATTCGAATACAACAGCAATAATTAGTGCTTGTTTTACAGTAATGGCTTTTGAAGCCATTGTTGTACTCATGATATTAGCAAGATCATTCGCGCCCACGCCCCACGTCATAATCAGTCCGATTACGCAGGCAACAATAATAAAAATAACACCATACGCCATCAAGCGTCTCCGCTAACGTGCAATTAAAATTTGTAAACGATCGCCAATATGCTGTGCATGTCCAGCAAGATCACCTGTCCATTCAAGAATCTTATAAATAAAAACCACCCCAACCGGCGGAAGTTTGTTTTCTAATCCAAATATTATACGGCGAACTTCTATTTGCAGAAGATCCGTATCCGATTCGATTTTCAATAATTTATCCACCATCCCTTCGACAATATCAATTTCTTTACCGCTAAATCCAGCCTCAAGCACTTGATCCAATTCTCGAATTGCCTTATTTGCCTGCTTTGCGGCATCCAAACAGCGATTCAGAAACTGCATGTAGTTTTCTTGTGCGGGTTCGGGAATAACCATCTTACGTCCCAAAACCAAACCGGCAATATCTTTCGCTTTATTAGCAAGACGATCTTGCAACCCAATAAGCACCAAAATATCCGAACGCTGTACTGGCATAAACAAACCCTTGGGTAAATTTAAACGAAGATTTCTTTTTAAATCATCAGCTTCGTGTTCTAGCTGTACAATTTGCTGCTGGATTTTTTCGGCAGTTTCCCAGTCATTGTGAGCGGCTGCAGTAAAAAATGGTTGTAATTTAGTTACACTCTCATAAACTTTAATCATGTGTTCTTGCAAAGGATGGATTGGCGAACTGCCAAACATTTTAAAAATAGATTTGCCGGACATAATATTACCTTTTTTGAGTCATTGCCCCTTTATATTCAGTATGTTATATTTTTTGTCTTTACTTCCTTGATCTGAAGCTGCAACTATATAACAAACTGTGTTAATTCGGAAGCATTTTTTTATGAATCAAGAAATTGAATTAAAGTTGCTAATTGATCCAAAAGATCTTGAAAAACTGTATAAGCATCCAGTGATCTCTCATTACGCAGAAAACGCCAGCCCCGTAGAACTGGACATCAGCAATACCTATTTTGACACGCCAAATGCCGACTTAAGTCAGCACGGCTATACGCTTAGATTACGAATCATAGGCAACAAAGCAATACAAACGCTAAAAAGAGGCGGACAAGTCAAAAACGGACTACATGAGCGTATTGAACGAAACATTGACCTTTCTACGCCAACGCTAGACCTCTCTCTCTTTCCGCAAGACATACAAAAAATATTAATGCCGTTTACCAAAGGCTTACGCCCATTATTTACAACAAACTTTCATCGAAAAATTTGGATGCTTGTGGTCAGCCAATCAAGTGTAGAATTAGTCTCAGATACAGGCACAATTTCTGCCAACGGTCTAAAAGAGAATATCTGTGAAATTGAATTAGAATTAAAAAGCGGCGATCCTGCTTCATTATGGAAAATCGCCAAGCAGCTCCAAAAAGACATTAAATTAATTCCGGAAAACAAAAGCAAAGCAGAGAGGGGATACAAGCTTAGGACTTTAGGAACTAGGAACTAGGAACTAGGAAATTTGTAACGTCTCCTATGTGTATTTTCAAAGGATAAAATGTGATGAAATATAATCAATCTGTCATCCTCGCGAATGCGAGGATCCATATTTCAAAACATAAACTTTACTCCTTGTATCATCGAGGTAAAACCCTGCTATGAAACATAATCAACTCCGTATTATCGGGGGCAAATGGCGCGGGCGAAAGCTTGCCTTCCCTAATATCGAAGGTCTTCGTCCAACGCCGAATCGCGTCAGAGAAACGTTATTCAATTGGCTAAGCCCCGTTATTCATGGCTCACGATGTTTAGATTTATTTGCTGGCAGCGGCGTACTCGGATTCGAAGCGCTATCGCGCGGCGCAAACGAAGTTACTTTCGTTGATCACCAACAATCTGCTATTGCTCAATTAAAAACAAATCGACAAATATTAAATTGCGAACTGGCTAAAATTTATCACATGACGGCTGATCAATACTTACTGCAAGCGGCTCAACCATTCGACATTATCTTTCTCGACCCACCATTTCATCAAAACCTCGTTCAACCTATCTGTAAAACTATTTCGGAAAAAAGCTTACTGCGCCCCAAAGCCTACATTTATATTGAAGCTGAATCACGCTTAGAAGCGTTTGATTTGCCAAATCACTGGGAAATTCTAAAACAAAAACAGGCGGGACAAGTTTTTTATCATCTTGTGCGGTTTACAATTTAAACATTATTCCCTGTATTGTAGGGACACGGCGTGCCGTGTCCATATTGCGAGTTTTTTTGACCATACCCGAAAAAACTCGTATAATGCGCGCCATGTGCGCCAAGCGAAGTTGGCGTTTGCTAGCAGGTGCGATGTGATCAAAACATCCAGTCCTGCCTGTGTAATCTTCGGAGAGATTATATCTCAAAGGGAGCACAGTATCGAGTCTTGCGCATACAAGGCAACGAAGTATGTGAAGCGTAGACAGAGAGTCTGTAGTCCATTAGGTGGAATGTCACCTTTAAGCGATAGAGCTTCGAGAAATAATTGAGACGTGATGGGCTGAGTGAGTATGGAAAAGCGAAGGCAACACTGAATCAAAACAATTGATTCAGCCATCTGGAGTCCGAGAGCATGGCATGCAGATACAGTAAGCGTACGGAACTTGGGAGATTCTGACGAGGTCAACATGAAGTTAAATTGCAAAACCAAGAGAGACAATTTCAAGAAGAGCATCATTCCTCGTCTGAAAATCAGATCGATTCATAGTAGTGAGGATAATGGGTAATGCCAGAGGAGCGAAGGGATCGACAAAATTTGAATCTTGTTACAGATACCGGCAACACCCTCGGCGGTGAAGCAAGCGGGCACAACAGAAACAGTACCTATGAGGAATGGTTTCAAAATCGATGGACAAGAATAGGTTTAGCTGCACAAAACAAGCAGCTTGTTTTCAGCAACCTCATGACACATGTCAACAAGGAGGCGCTGCCAAAATCCACCATTTAAAATTCCAGCCGAGCGATTTAGTATATTTCCCGCATA
>CBDVDN010000112.1:0-4824 GCA_965372775.1 uncultured Gammaproteobacteria bacterium | reverse complement strand
AAAATAGTTAGTATTGACTATAAAGAATTGCCGAGGGATGTTGCTTCTGGTGATATTTTATTATTAGATGATGGTCGAATTGTATTGTGTGTGCAGGAAGTTGAAGGCAGTAAAATTGTTTGCCGTGTTGTTGTAGGCGGTGAATTATCTAATAACAAAGGGATTAATCGGCAGGGCGGTGGTTTGTCTGCTAAAGCATTAACAGAAAAAGATAAAGAAGATTTAAAGTTTGCGGCGACATTAGATGTAAATTATTTTGCTATTTCTTTTCCGCGCAGTGCTGAAGATGTTAATGAAGCGCGTATTTTAATTGAAGCTGCTGGAAGCAAGGCGGGTATTATTTCAAAAATAGAGCGTGTTGAAGCTGTTGAAGCGATTGATGAGATTATTAAAGCTTCTGATGCGGTGATGGTTGCTCGTGGCGATTTAGGTGTTGAAATTGGCGACGCGGAATTGCCGGCTGTGCAGAAACGCATTATTCGTCGCGCTAATTTATTTAACAAACCGGTTATAACGGCAACACAAATGATGGAATCTATGATTCATAATGTTATTCCAACGCGTGCTGAAGTTTTTGATGTTGCAAATGCCGTGATGGATAATACAGATGCCGTGATGCTGTCGGCAGAAACGGCGTCAGGTGATCATCCAGATATTGTTGTCGAAGCGATGTCTCGTATTTGTTTAGGCGCAGAAAAACAGCCGGAAGCAAAGATTACAGAATTTCCAAATATTGAAGATGATTTTACTACGATTGATGAAGCGATTGCTAAAGCGGCAATGTATACCGCTAATCACGAGGATATTCGAGCGATTATTTCTTTTACAGAATCTGGAACAACACCATTGTGGATGTCACGTATTAGTTCCAGCATTCCGATTTTTGCTTTGACTCGAAATGTTGCGACAGAACGAAAAATGCATTTATATCGTGATGTACATCCGATGGCATTTGATGTGACGAAAATTTCTTATGAAGAGAGCGACCGAAAAGCAATTGATGAATTAAAGCGTCACGGTATCGTTAAAAATGGTGATTTGGTGATAATCGCAAAAGGTGATGTGGTTGGTGTGCACGGTCATACGAATACGATGAAAATTCATGAGGTTGATGGGATATAAACGCCAGTTCGGCTTTTTCCTCGACTATAGCAAAGAGAAATTTGTTATATCTAGGTGAAAGGTTGGTAAAAAAACGCAGGACTAGCGGCGCTAATTTGAGCATTTTTGCTAACCTTTCAACTTATAAAATTGTTCGAATAATTTATATGATATTTCCTATTTTCATGTTTTTATTTTAGGGGGGTAAATATGGAAATTTTACAGAGGGGTAGAATCGCATTAAAAAAGTGTATGAAAAAACTTTCTTTTGTTGTTTTAGCGCTAAGTATTTGTATGTTTTTATTATGTCAGCTTCATGCTTTTGCTTCCCTTTATTCTTTCCCTGCTTCCCGTGATTATTATTATTGTTCTGCTTATGAAGTTTGGAAGGGCATGCTGACCTGTCAAAGCAGGGAGTTTCTTCCTGCTACTGAGGCTATATGTTCTGGTACAAAAGTTCATCTCATGAGTCCTGATAGAAGAAGAAGGAAAGATAAAGAGATTAACTTTAAGGAAAGATATTTGATGAAAACCGGCGATTTAGGAAATATATCATCGAGGCTGACTGAATATAAGTATCGTTCAAGAGGAAGTGATTGTGTTTTAAAGCTGGGAGAAAATTACGACAAAGTTGAATCATCTTGCATCCGTACTGTAAGTGTTAATTGTCGTAGAAAACTTCGTGTGTGGGCAGATAATCCTGACAATCCAGATCCGAATGTTTTTTCATTTAAGTTTGCCGTCCCCAGAAAAAAGTGAATTATAAGCATACCAAATCAAGTGCTGTTTTTTGCTTACAATCAGATAAATGCTTCGCGAAGATGATTGGTTAATTCTTCTAGTGTAATTTGTGTGTAATCTTTTGCTAAATGCTCCACTTTGAGATTTGGGTGATAATTGTGGAAGTGTTTTTTGAGGAGTCCGTAAAATTTAGGCGGCGCAACAATAATGACGCGGTCGTAACAGTTTTTATTGCATCCTGAGTTTAGCTCTTCAGCCAGTATGATGGCAAAACGTTCTGCTTCAACTTTTTTCGGATGACTTTTTTCATAAGCGCTGCGGGCATGCGTGTTGGTTGAGAATTGTGTTGGACGGCAGGATGTGCCGGGGATATCCGAGGTGAGATCGATGTTTTTTTCTCGGCTTTCCGGATGTTTAAGTTCTTTTGTGAGTTGTATGTCTGTGCAAAGATGTTTTGCCGTATACAAATATGCGCAGCTCGCATTGGCAACTAGAATTCGAGTGGTCATAATAATTTCCTTGTTTAATTTCTGATGATATCCAAATACGGACACGGCACGCCGTGTCTCTACAATAGAGATAAAGAAGTTGTTGCAGTTCGAAAATTTTGATCAAAAACCAAGTATTTGCTCAATAAACTGTGATAAAAACCACCATGTCAGTCATTCCAGAAAGCGCGTTCTGTGCGCTTATCTGGAATCCATATGCCAAAAAACCTTTTATTGACTTTTGTTTTTGCTGCTCTGGAATATGGATCCTCGCGTTCGCAAGGATGACAAATAGGGCGAATTGCAACAGATCCCATAAAATATCAATTGAATTCTTGAAATTGTAATGACATTATAACCAGATCGCAAATGATTTTTTTCAAGGAGTCACGTATGTTGTTAGAAGTTGAGAGGTCTGCGGAGTTGACTTTATCAAAAGCTTTGTCGCTGGAATGGCTGGAGACTAACGGATTGGGCGGTTATGCTTCAAGTACGATTATTAATTGCAATACGCGTAAGTATCATGGCTTGTTGGTGAGTCACCTTGAAGAGCCGGCTGGTCGATTTGTTTTATTGTCTCAGATTGAAGATATTTTTTGTCAATCTGGTAAGAGGTATTTTCTGTGTGCGCATCAGTACCCGGATTTTTTTGCGGATGGCTGCTTTGAAAATCTCCAAAAATTTCAATTAGATACCCACCCCTGTTTTATTTATCAGTTTGGACAAACCGTTTTGACTAAAGAAATTCTGATGCCGGAAGGAGAGAATACGGTTTTAGTAAAATATGAGGTGGTTCGTGGAGATAATGCGGTGCTTGAGATCAGCCCTTTAGTGGCGTTTCGAAATTTTCATGACTTATTGTACAGAAATAATGAACAAAAAGTACAAATTCAGCAGTGTGAGCAGGGTTGTGAGTTAACGCTAAACCAAGAGAATATGCCGGCTTTGTTTTTTCAGTCTGATACTAAGTTTGCTTGGGAATCAAACGGTGTTTGGTATCATAACTTTGAGTATGAGCGGGAAAAAGAGCGTGGCTATCCTTATCGCGAAGATTTGTATAGGCCCGGAACGTTTAAATTCCATTTAGGTAAGAAGGGTTCTTTAATTTTATCTTGTTCTGTGAGCGAAGTTGGGAAATCTAAGTCTATGGGGATATGGCGTGTCGCGCCTATTGTTAAAAAATGGCAGCAAGAGATTAAAAGACGCAAGCAGTTAAAAAAAACAATGAGTGGTATACCGTTTCAGCAACAATTGAAGACGGTTGGGCGATCCTTTATTGAGAGAATGCCCGGCACATCTATGCCGGCTGTTATTGCTGGTTATCATTGGTTTGTTGAGTGGGGGCGGGATGCGATGATTTCATTGCCCGGATTAACATTATATTTGGGGTTAGAGTCTGTTTGTTTGTCTGTTTTAAGAACTTTTGCGGAAAATATACATGATGGGTTAATTCCGAATTATCTGGGTAAGACTAAGCAAAAGAATGCTTATAATTCAGTTGATGCGAGCTTGTGGTTTGCGTGGGCGGTACAGCAGTATTATTTGAAAACAGACGATTTTGAGTCTGTGCAAACCACATTATGGCCGGCTTTGAAAGATATTTTTGAGCATTATAAGTCTGGAACTTTGCATGATATTAAAATGAAAGAAGATGGTTTAATCTACGCAGGGAATAAAGACGTTAATTTAACTTGGATGGATGCCAATGTGAATGGTCAGCCAGTGACGGCGAGGTATGGCGCACAAGTTGAAGTCAATGCGCTTTGGTACAATATGCTGTGTTTTATGTGTGAGTTGGCGGAAAAATTTGATGATGCTGTTCAGTCAGAATTGAAAGTTTTAATTCGGTGGGTAAAAAAATCTTTTCAGGCGACATTTTGGAATGAGGAATTGGGCTGTCTATATGATTTTGTTAATTCGGAAGAAAAAAATGCAGCAATTAGACCAAATCAAATTTTTGCTGTTTCATTACCTCATTGTGCTTTAAGTAAAGTTTATGCTAAAAAAATTGTACAAATTGTTAAAAAGCATTTGCTGACGCCATATGGCTTGAGAACATTATCGCCAGAACATCCTTGTTATATTGGGAATTGTGTTGGTAAGGTTGAAGAACGTGATAGCGCGTATCATAACGGGACTGTTTGGCCGTGGCTTTTGGGGCATTTTGGGGAAGCAGTACTTAAAACATCTTCTAGTAAGGCACAAGCGGCGCAAATATTAGAGCCTTGTTTTGATGCGTTGACAGCTCATTTGTCAGAAGCGGGAATCGGTAGTATATCGGAGATTTTTGATGGTGATGCGCCGCATCATCCTCGCGGCTGTATTAGTCAGGCGTGGAGTGTAGCGGAGGTACTTCGATTAGGAGTTAGCTTGTGTAGGTTTGGGCTAAGCGCTCCATGACTAAGATAAAATTGTCTAAATTGAAATTTGGTTTGATCTGTAAAAAATTCTTGACACATCTATTTAAGCGCAGCCCAACAATCTTGTTGGGCTG
>CBDVDN010000111.1:0-4831 GCA_965372775.1 uncultured Gammaproteobacteria bacterium | reverse complement strand
GAGTGATTGGACATTATTCATGTTGTCATCCTGTATTATGTGGGCTCGGTTTTCTTTGTGGTTTTAAAAGAATGCCGTTCCCGTTTTGTATTTAAAATGGGCTAAAATAGCAAATTTCATGAGGAAGTGGTTTAGAAAACAAAAATTATGGTAACTTCTTAGAAAGTTGGGGTAAGCTCATCCTGCAGCTATGAAACCCCGTCATCCTGCAGCATCTCTTTGCGATTAAAGATGGTGAACATACCAGATATGTTAAGTAAAATCAATTAAAATGCGTTTTTTATCCATTGAAATTGGGTTGAGTCGGAATGGCTTTGAACTGCAATCACATCAAATCGGCAAGGAACTTTGTTTGTTAATTTTTTTTGTAGTAAGTAAAAGGATGCAGTTTTTTTTATTTTTTCTTGTTTACGAAAATCCACGCTTTCTAAAGCAGAGACGAAATTTTTGTTGCTGCGGGTTCTGACCTCAACAAATACTAAAACTTTTTTATCATCCATTATGAGATCAATTTCACCAAGCTTGCATTGAAAATTGCGGTCGATTAATTTTAGTCCTTGTTGTTGTAGGTAATGACAGGCAATGTCTTCGGCTGCTTGTCCGATAAGATGGCGTTTGTAAGCGGAATTTTTATTCATTGTGAGATTATACCTTGCTCGGTCATAATTTGTAGGGCTCTATGAAGAATTGAGTGGGTAAATTGTCTAAATTAATCCTTTTTACAATATAAAAAGGATTGAGGAGCTGAATCGTTTCGCGCTGCTTTTTTATTAATTTATTTCTGTACACGTCAAAACTTTGTAAAAATGTGTAGGTTGGGTTAAGCACCCGTGAATTTATTAAATATTTTTTAATTGCGGGATGCCGTGTTCAAATTGAGCAGGTAATAATTGGCTATAAATTTGATTATTAGAATCTAGGAACAATAAGCCGGTTACTCCATTCACAGCAAAATTAGGAAGCAGAATTAAGCGATTAAAGAGTTTGGTTAGCGTGAAGGCATCAACGCCTAGCCCATATAGCCGATTGTTATTTTGATAGTTAGTAAGCCATAAAGAACGAATAGGTTGTTTCAGATTTTTTATGTTTTGTGTGTTAGATAATACCCATGGTATGTCATTAAAATAAATGCCGTTTAGATCGTTATCTCTTCGTCGATTCGGGTAGCCAGTGTAAAGTGTAGAGATTGAAAAAGCCGGTAAATTTCCCGCATAATAGAATCTTAATAGCGGATTAATTTGTCGTGCTTGTGCAGGAGTTGTTGCCACAAAAAAAATGCCATTGATGTCTTGCCGGCGTCTATCAGTTTTTTTGAAATTTTCTCCCAGTATGTTTTGTAGTTTGGCAGCTCTTGCTTTGCTCTGATTGATATTTAAAGCAGCAGCAATTTGGAATGCGAGTTTTTTAGTTTTTGATATTGTAGTACGCTCCATCACACGACCACCTAGTTGTTGAAAATGCGCAATGAAAGCCCGTTGGATTTTATTACCCCATTCTCCCTCCGTGGTTAGTATTAATATACGATTGACATTATGTTGCCAAGCTTGTTCTGCTGCTTGTGCTGCTTCTTGTTCCGAAGATAATCCGATTTGTATTATATTTTGTGGTGTAGATTGGTTTTTGGTCAGGTAATTTAAGAGCAGGGTTGGAATTGGGAAAGTTTTTTTTCGTTTTACGAGCTGCAAAACGTTGGTTTTTGTTAAAGGGCCCACAACAAATTGTGCGCCTTGTTGTAAGGCTTTTTGATAAAGTGTTGCAACATCTGTATCTTGAGAAGTATCGTAAATTTTTATGTTTATAGGGTGAGAGGTTTTTTTTGTATTGGCATAATATGCAGTCATAAGCCCGTTTTTTACTGCTTGTCCCATCTTAGTGAATTTGCCATGCAAGGGTAGAAGTAGCGCAATTTGCGTTAAAGGTTGAGATGGATTTATTAAAGCATTGATGTTGGTGTTTGATAATAGGTTGTTTGCAGGATGATTAGAATAAGTTTGTTGCCAAGTTTTAAGTGCCGAAGCGAGAAAGACAGGTGTATTTGCATTTTGTTTTGAAACGATAGCGAGCTGAAACCAGCCGCGTAATAAGGAAGAACTGCTGCGGTCAAATAATTTGTTTAATGTGATTAAAGGAAACGCTTGTAAATTTTGCCAGATTATTCGATCATTTTCAAGTTGGATTTTAGGATCATCTACAAGTGTATTTGAGCTTATTCGTGCAATGGTGCTATAAGCTAGATTATTGTTATGTAAATAAATATCTATCGATGCAGCATAATAAAGTATTTGAATGTTTTTGGGTAAGTTTCTTAGGTTTTTAACGTTGCGTAATTCGCGTAATGCTAATCGCGGCTGATTTTTTTGAAGCGCAAGGCGGGCGAGCATGATACGTTTTTGCTGCAAATTATCTGAATTTAATGGGGTAGCGTTTAAAGCAGCTAATAATTGTTGCGCATCTTTGATGTTGTTATCGATTAATAGCTGATGAGCAGCAAGCAAGAGATAGCGGTGGTTTTTATCTCCTGCCACGGCAGAGGCTTTTTGTAAATAATCTTTTGCTGTTGGCGATAAGGTTGTTTCATGTTGATAGGGACGAGAAGGCAGCGCCGCGCAGCCGCTTAGTAATATTAAGATGAATAGTAAGATAAGTTTTTTGTTAATAAAGTGTTTCATAGTGCTGAGTATGGTAGCTATAGCGATATGAAAAAGCAATAAGCATGTTTTGTATACATCAAAATTTTGAAAAAATTGGTAGGTTAGGCTAAGCGCCCATGTGTAATGGAAAAACTGCTAAAATGACAATTTTTTTTGAATCGTGAAAAAGCTATAAAATACCAATTAAGCGCAGCCCAACAATCTTGTTGGGTTGCGCTTAAAAGATAAATCGTAGATTTTTTAAGTAAAAACCGGATTTTAATTTAAACTTGCTTAATGAATTCTTGGGCGCTTAGCCCTTTCAGATTTATTGTATGGTATAAATTGTACAATTTGCTATACTTTGGCTCGTATTTGGGAGAATGACCCGGTAAAATTATGAAAAAAAACACAGTAAAATCAAAAGGTAAAGCAAGCTTATTTTCTTATCTTGCTTTGTTAACCGGTGCGTTTTTCGTTTGGCAGATTTTATTCAGCATATCTAGCCGAATGAACTATCTTATGATCGATATATTCTTTTCTAAACATTTTTCTTTGCCCTTAAATATTTTGCCGGCTAATTTAATCTTTTGGGCTATTCAGATTTCTTTATATTGCTTTTTTGCTTTAGCTGTTTGGTGTGTAGCGCGATTAGCCGGACAGTTTCTTAATTTGTCTTGGAAAAATACGCGTCGCATTGGGTTTGTTCTATGGGGCGTGAGCGTTGTTGCTATTTTATTAGCGAATGAATTGTTTTATCCCGAGTCGCTTTTTGCAACAGTTATGCATATATTATTGTCGTATGCGGTTGCAGAGGTGATATTTGGCATTATTATTACACTTTTGACTCTCGTAGTCGTTTTAGCTGTTTTGCAAATTGCGCAGACTTTTTGGCGATCGCGTATCTCGATTAAAGTTTATAGTATTTTAGGTTTAATAGTATTAGGTGTTTTGGTCGGTTATGTCGTACAAAGACCAGTCAAAGTGGTACAAATCCAAAAAAGCGCACGCCCTAATATTATTATCATAGGGTTAGATGCACTGCGTCTAGACAGAGTTGGTTATTACGGCAGTACAAACAAAACACCGAATTTAGATAAATTTTTATCGGGTTCAACGAATTTTATGGCATCTATTACGCCGTTAGCACGAACGTTTACGTCATGGTCGGCGATATTGACAGGACAATATCCTAAACATAGTAATATTCGGTTTAATTTAACGGATCCATCCTATTTGAAATTATCTAATACACTGCCCGCTATTCTAAGGCGGAATGGTTATCAAACAGCGTATGCTACGGATGATCGGCGTTTTAGTAATATTTCAAAGAAATTCGGCTTTGATAAGGTGCTGAATGTGAAGGAAGAAGGCGTTAATGATTTTGTTTTAGGAACAGTAAATGATTTTCCTTTATCTAATTTATTGGTTAATACACGGATTGGTGAATTTTTATTTCCTTATAGTTTTGGTAATCGTGCTGCTGATGCAACGTATAAGCCGTCCGCTTTTTTGGTACAAGTAAAACAATTTTTAAATAAATTGAATCCGCATCGTCCTTTGTTTTTATCTGTGCATTTCTGTTTACCGCATTGGCCTTATACATGGGGTACATTGCGCGATAATCCAGCTTTGTCTAATTCGGATCTTTATAATTTAGCAGTGGCAAAAGCAGATCAGCAGTTTGCGCATTTCTTAAATGTATTGCGAAAACGGCATATATTAAATAATGCGATTGTTATTGTTATATCGGATCATGGCGAAGCTTTTGCTTTGCCGGGTGATCGTCTGATTTCTCGTAAAACTTATATCGCTGGAAAATTTAGCCGTAAAGATATTTTTAGCAAAATGAATGCATTATTGGAAAATAAAAGTAAAGCGCTGAATGTGTCGGTTGGTCATGGCACAGATGCTTTAAGTTTTAGCCAATATCGCACGGTTTTTGCAGTTCATTGTTTCGGTGCGCAAAAAAATGCAAAACGATCCGTCAACAACATAGTGTCGTTAATAGATATTAAACCTACCGTGTTATCTATGCTGAATTTGGCTTCGCCTGCTACGGATGGAAAATCATTATTACCTTATATAAAAGGGAAAAGCATTGTTAGCCGACCGCGGGCGGTTTTTGTTGAGACTGGTTTTACTCCAACAGCAATTAAGTCTACAAAAATATCTGTGCAGAATGCTATTTATGAAGGGAT
>CBDVDN010000110.1:0-4867 GCA_965372775.1 uncultured Gammaproteobacteria bacterium | reverse complement strand
GATGATTGATATGCTGCGTAATACGGATGAGCGTATTGTTAAAGATAAAGGTGTTGCCGCACATTTTTTATTTGCTGTTTTTTTGTGGTATCCGTTTTTGCGTTTATGGCAGACTTTATGTGATGATGGGTTTACAAAGATGCTGGCGCTTCATAAGGCAGCAAGTAATATCTTGAAGGAGCAGTCGAATTATACGAAAATGCCAAGAAGAATTGTTGCAGGAGTGCAGGATATTTGGTCGCTTCAGCCCTATTTAGAAGAGAGAAGGCCAAGGCAAGTTTATCGGACATTAGAGGATCGCCGTTTTAGAGCAGCTTATGATTTGTTGCTATTGCGTGCTAAATTGGATAAGTCGTTAGTGTATGCAGCTGATTGGTGGACAAAACTGCAGGCAGTGAATCGCAAAGCACGTGAGAAGATGATAGCGGAGTTGTAGCGACACGGCGTGCCGTGCCCGAAAAAAATTTTAAATGTGCGTTAAAAAGTGAGCATAGATTATGAAAAAATGGTTTTTTTTATTATTAATAATTGCAGCAATTGCTGTTGGCGTTTTTTATGTTTTTCATTCATCTCAAAAGCAAGAGCCTGTATCGATTGTTGCCGTTAAGTCTAGAACGATTATCGAGAAAGCAGAAGCAGTTGGTTATATTAAGCCGCGTCATTCTATTACAGTTAAAGCGCAAATTGGCGGAACTGTTTCAGCTATTTATCATGATGAAGGTGAGCGCGTTTATAAGGGCGAACCGCTGATAAAAATCAAACCTGAACCAGAACCTTCGGTTTATGCTGAGGCGCATAAGAATGTTGATGCAGCGCTCGATAGTATGAAAATGGCGCGCCGCGATCTTGCACGTTATAAAAGCGCATTAAAATCTGGATTGATCACAAAAGATTATGCCGCTTATATTCAAGCGCAAAAGACTTATGATTTAGCAAAACATGATTATCGTTTGGCAGAACAGAAATTAGCGCTTTTGGATGTCGGAAAAACAAAAGTCGCAGGTAAAGCGATTGCAAATGTTGTGAATAGTCCGATTGATGGTTATATATTAAATCGGTTTGTTGATATTGGTGATCCAGTTATTTCATTAAGTTCCGCACAGGCATCAACAACGTTATTTACGATTGCAAATATGAGCGATTTAATGTTTAGTGGTTCAGTTGATGAGATGGATGCAGCAAAGGTTCGTGTTAAGATGCCTGCGAGTATCACTGTAGGCGCATTGCCTGATCAAAGTATTACGGGTGTTATTTCACGTGTTTCATTGCAGTCCAATAAAGAAAATAAATTGCAGGGTACAACAAAAGAGGCTGATTCGCCTTTTAATGTAGGTTTTCAAATAGAAATTTCAAAGCTTAAATTCCCAAAAAATTTAACGCTGCGTTCTGGTTATTCAGCAACAGCGAGCATTAAAATAAAAACCGCAAAAAATGTACCGAGCCTGCCGATTCGCGTTGTACATTATAAAGATGGATCCCCTTATGTGTTATTGCCGGCAAAAGAAGATAAAAAACCAATAGAACAAAAAATCGAAACAGGTTTGTCCGACGGCATGAATATTGAAATAAAGAAAGGTGTGAAACTGGGCAATAAAGTGCTTGATACGCCGAAAACGAATAATAATAACGATAATAATTCATAGCGTATAGTCATGTATATCCTTACGTTAAGTAAACAAATTCTTCGTGAAATGTGGGCGCGAAAATTTCGTTCGATACTCGCTTTGTTCGGCATTGTATGGGGCACCTTAACTGTTGTTTTATTGCTGGCTTTGGGAACGGGATTTCAGCATGCTTCTCAAAAAAATATTATGACGATTGCGGATAATTCGTTTTTTATTATTCCGGGGACAACTTCTAAGACTTATCGCGGCGTTGCGAAAGGACAGTTGCTAGATGTTAAGGCGAAGGTCATTTTAAATTTACCGAAGGCATTACCGAGTGTTAAAGCAGTAAGTCCTATGCTGGTTAATGCTGTGAAAATTGGTTTTAAAAGAAAACAGACGGACACAAGTGCGTATGGTATTTCACCCGAGTTTCGTCAGATTCGTAAAATTAATTTAATGCCCCATGGTAGATTTATTAATCCGATCGATGTTCATAAAAAAAGTTTTGTGACTGTGCTGGGCTATAAGCTGAAAACAAAACTTTTTGGAAAACAATCGGCATTAGGGAAAATAGTTATATTAAATAATATTCCTTTTCGCGTTATTGGTGTTATTCAAGCGCCGGCAAAAAGTGTTTATAACTGGTATGACGATAATCCTATTATTCCGTATACTACTTCGATTAGTTTGTTTGGTGATCAGCGTGTTGTTTATTTTAGCGTTGTGCCGAATCCCAATGTTGATCCGAATATTGTAGAACAAAATATTCGTGCTTATTTTTCGAATCGTTATCATTTTGATAAAAACGATAAAACAGCATTGCGGATTATTAACACGACGAAATTTTTTCAATTTGTGAAATGGTTTTTTATTGGTGTTCAGATATTTTTAGGTATTTGCGGGATATTGACATTAGGCGTTGGCAGTTTGGGCGTTGCAAATATTATGTTTTTAATTGTAGCGGAGCGTACGAAAGAAATCGGATTGCGTATGGCAATTGGTGCCTGTGATTGGCATATCTTGCTGCAGATTATATTTGAAGCTTTGATTATTGTAGGACTGGGTGGACTCCTAGGATTTTTGCTAGCGTATAGTATAACTGGAGTATTGCAGCATGCTGGTTTGCCGGAATGGTTGGGGCGTCCGGCTGTTTCTGGCGCGGTTGTTGTGATTACAGTGAGTATTTTAGCTTTTTTAGGATTAATTTCGGGTTATTTTCCAGCAAGACGTGCTGCGAAAATGGATCCAGTTAGTGCGTTGAGCTTTAGGTGAGAGAGGATTATGTTAGAGGTCTCTGGAATATGGATCCTCGCGTTCGTGAGGATGACAGTTGTTGGTTAGTGCGCTCGGTGCGAGGTGATATTTTTTGGATATTAATGTAGGAGCGACCCTTGCAGTCGCCCAAATATGGGCAGCCGCAAGGGCTGCCCCTACGGATAATCAATGGACGACCGCAATGGTCTCGCCCCTACATATTTTTATAGAACCATTTTATGTTGTTATCTTTAAGACAAATAGTTAAAGAATTATTTACGGAAAAAACAAGAATTGTTTTGACGATTCTTGCAATTGCGTGGGGGACGTTTGCAATTTCTAGTATGCTCGCGATTGGCGAGGGATTGCGCGTGACGTTCGCAGAAGCTGTTGCGCATTCCGGACATAATTTATTGACCGTGACCGGCGGGAGAACTTCAAAGTATTATCGCGGCATGCATTCGAATACGCCGATTTCTTTGAGGAAAAGAGATTTTAGAATTATCGCGCGCCTGCCGAACGTATCAGCAGTCAGCCGGCAGTACGATACGAATAAGCCTTTTAAATATAAGAATAAAGTGATTGCGCATGATTTTCGCGGAGTAGATACAAATTATAATAAGATGCACGAGATTCAGATTAAATTACCCGGACGATTTATTAAACAGCAAGATATTGATCAGCATGCCGCGGTCGTTGTTTTGGGTACTAAAACAGCCGAAGATTTTTTTTCTGCAGACGATAATCCTGTTGGAAAAACTATTTATATGAATAATCAGCCTTTTTTAGTGATTGGCGTGATGAAGAAGAAAACACAGATTGCCGCGACACAAGCGCCGGATGAGCGGTCAAATTGGATACCGGCGACGACTTATGAATTATTAGAAAACCCGTTGTTTATTAATAGCATTTCGATTGCGTATAAAAATAAAAAAATGCTAAAACAAACCAAACAGAATATTCAGAAAATTGTTGCGTTAAGTCATGGCGTCGATCCGGACGATTCGAGTATTGTTAGTTTTTCTGATTTAGAGGCGCAGCAGGAAAAAATTAATAATTTTTTTATGGGTATGCAGATTTTTTTAGGGATTGTTGGCGTGTTGACTTTGCTCGTGGCAGGCGTCGGTATTGCAAATGTAATGTATGCGTCAGTAAGCCGTTCTTTGCGGGACATTGGTATTCGTATGGCAGTTGGTGCTAGAACTTATCAGATTTTATGGCATTATATTGCAGAAGCGCTGTCGGCAACTGTTATAGGCGGTGTTTTAGGCATTTTAATGTCTGCATTATTTGTCTATGGTATAAAAATAATTCCGATGCATGGGCGATTGATTGATGTGATTGGAAAACCGCATCCTATTTTATCTTTGCCGGTTATTGCTGTTGTGATTGTTGTTTTAGGCATAACCGGATTTCTAGCTGGACTTTTTCCGGCAATTAAAGCAACGAAAGTTGATCCGGCGGAGACATTAAGTTATGAGTGAGCAGCCAGTTATTCAGTTAAAAAATATTAGTAAAACTTACCATACCGGCAAAGTTTCTTTTGAGGCATTAAAAAACATTAATCTTGAAATTCAGACCGGCGCATATATGAGTATTTTAGGTCCATCTGGTTCTGGAAAGTCTACGCTTATGCAGATTATTGGCTGTCTTTCAACGCCGACATCCGGCAGTTATGTGTTGTCTGGTAAAGAAGTGAGTCAGTTAAGCCGAAATGATCTGGCTAGAATTCGTGGGAGAAAGATAGGATTTGTGTTTCAGAGTTTTAATTTACTTTCACAAATAAATATTGTGGATAATGTTGCGCTGCCCTTGGTGTATCAGGGTGTGAGTACCGGTAAGCGCGAGAAATTGGCAAAAGAGTTATTGACTAAACTGGGTTTGGGAACGCATCTTGATCATCGTCCCAGTGAGTTGTCTGGTGGGCAAAAACAGAGGGTTGCTATTGCACGCGCTCTTGTGACGGATCCAGATGTGATTTTGGCAGACGAGCCGACAGGTAATTT
>CBDVDN010000109.1:0-4868 GCA_965372775.1 uncultured Gammaproteobacteria bacterium | reverse complement strand
CAGTCATTCCACGCTTCGCCCATCGCGCCAACTGCATTGCCTGCACCGTATTTTAATGTGTTTTTTATGGCATACATGTTTCCTCCCGCTCCTTGCGAGATTTGCTGCTGTCCCGCGGCAAATGCATTGCCAAACCCCTGCAGCCCGCTGAAAAATCCAGTCCCCGCCGCTGCAAAAGCTGCATTACCATAATATTTTCCTCGAATATAAGGATTGCCGTAACGGTTAGTTAACTGTCCTAACGGCTGTTCTTTTGTGCCGTTAATTGTTGAAATTGTTCCATCATTAAAGATAAATGTGAGACTTTGAACATCACATTGCACATAGCTTTGTGAAAAAGTTACAAATACACCCTGACAGATTGCATTTCCCTGCATGCCGCGAATAACCGCCGGCAACCGCCAATTGTTCGCTGATAAGTTTTTCTTAGACAATGCAAACATGACAGATTGCGGATTTAGCACTTCATTGTTGTTGGGAATAACGCCGATTAAAGGCTGTTCAACAATAACGCCCGTTGACCATGTGTTGGGCGGAATTGTGTAGTAAGGTTTGATTTTAGGTTTTCTGTTAAATTCTGTTTGCTCGTTTGTATTTTGATCGGGGCGCAGTAAAGACACTGTTTTTTTAATATTTGAATAAGCTGGCTTGATATCAAAAACCGAATTGCTTTTTTCTGCTTCTGTGTTTTTTTCAGCTTGCTCTTGAGTAAATTCCGAATTGTTATTGTCTTGAATCCAAATGAAATCGCTTTTTATCTTTTTTGCATTTTTTATCTGAATAGAATTATCACCGCCGATTTGAAATTTATCTAATATGCTGTGTTTTGGTTTTACGCTCGCTTTTTTTAAAGCAGAAATTGTGCGATTAACCTTTCCTTTTAGTGATTGATTTTCAGTCTCTAACGCTTTTATTTCTTGTTGAATCATTTGCTTTGTGCTGTTTTGATTTTTTTCATTATCCGTTTTTATTTTTGCAAATTTCCGTTCAAGCTTGTTCATGTTTTGCGTTAAATTGTCAGTTTCTCCCGTTAATGTATTAAGCGTTTCTTGTGTAGTATAACGAATATTGCTTTGAAGCGGTTTGTCTTTTTGTGCTAGCATTTTTTTTGCAACTTGCTCTGAATTTGATCCGCTCGTAAGCTTAATAAGCATAATAAAAATAAACAACAATCCTAAAAAAATCCCCAATAAAAGCCCCATCGGCGTTTTGAAGAATTGTTTTAGCTTTTTCATCACGCTCCCTCACAGATTTTTACAATTTCATCAAAAGGTTTTTCAGAAATCAAAAACACCATTGTTGTATCTTGTTCACTGCCCGCTTTTTTTAATTTCCAAGAAGGAAAAAACGTCACCGCATTCCATAACCCATTCGTTCGCCCGCAAATGTTTGTAATGTTTTGATTTAGATCAAGCGGAATGTTTAGCGCATTCCTAACTAATACCGCCGTCACATAGTAATGCTCGCCAAACCACTCCGCCCACGGCATATTTATGGTCGAACGATCAATAAAAAATCCGTAAAACCAATTTTGCGACGATATTTTTCCTCTAGGATCAGCAAAACTGTTAATTAATCGAATACCATAAGGATTTTTTAAAAGCCGTTTTGGGGAATAGAGCTGCTGTTCGGCATGGCGCGTGAGCGTGATATAAGCCATCTCGCCAATAAGCGCTTTTGGAGTTTTTAAATACCCACGCTGTATTTGATTGGATACGTTTTGTTTGTGATAAAAAATAGCAACCGGAACATTTGTTTGATTTTTATCGGCTGATAGATTAAGCAGTATTTGCCTCCCCGATGTTTTATCAAGCACTTCAGCACGCTGTCCAATAAATGGTTTCTGTGCGGTAAGTTTTAAAACGCCCGCATTGTTTGTAATCCTTAATTTCTTATTTAATGTTCGCGGCATGCCGAATTTGACCACATTCGGAAAAATAATTTTTCTCGCTTTCCCAATAGGCAGCACAATATTTATCGGCTGCTTTTGCCAAATAGCATATTGTTCGATTGGATTACCAGCGAAACAACAGGGAAATATGAATAATATTACTGCTGCTATCATCACTTCTATTTTCATTTTCATATACTCCTATTTGTAAATCTTGCTGACTTTAGGCGGCACAGCATAACCTGCTATCGCTAAATGCCAATGGTTTTGGTTCGGGGCATAGTCATATTTAACGACTTTAAAAACAAAATTCGTTTCGGCATCGCGCACAACATGAGATGAAACAAATGCTTGATTGTTGTCGCCTGCCGCAATGCGATTGATCGTCCGCATATCTAAATGTACAAGCCATGTGTTATGACCGATATATTTCACACTATTAGCTGAATACGTGCGCCCTTCCGCGCCAAAAACCATTTGCTGATGCCCATATAAAAACCCTTGCGCATAGAGGGCTTTGCCTTCCTGCTCTAAAACGTTTTTAAAATTCGGCGTAATATAAGGCGCGTATTGATCCAGATTTTTTTTATAATCTTCTGCTCCATTAACTGCCCATGTTTGAATTGCTTGCCAGATATAATAAGCAAAGGCATAAACTTCCGAATTAGAAATTGCGCCGGCCTTGATCGTCAGCCCGCTATTCGGAATATGCGGCGGAATGTATATCGATTCTTTTTTTGGAACACGATATAAACAAATTCCTAAAAAGATATTTAAAAACATCGATAATACAAAACAGAATAACAACAACAAAATACTTATTTTTGCATTGGCTAAAGCTTGCTTAAAAATGCTCATACGAGATATCTTCCAATCATCCAAGAACCACTTCGCCGAATCATTTCTTTATTGATAAGAAATCCAGTCTTATAAAGCTTTAATGCGATAAGTTGCTGGATATAGCCCTTTTCCTGTCCGCGGCGGATTTTTTCAAATAGCGTACAAATCAGATAAGTCAATCCACCTCCGATTAAAAATCCAAGGGCAATACCATAGATAAAATTACCGAAAATAATTTGTATTAAAATAGCGAGCAAAATACTCGTTAGTCCGATACAAAGTGCTGAAATAATTAATAATTCGTTCATCGTGCAGCCTTTGAACACGACTGCATCGTAATTTAAACGATTAGCTAATAAGTCGATTTCTTGATATGACATTGTTTTTTTCATCCTAATTTTAAGCACGGCACACCGTGCAGCTACAAAAAATTATGGTGCGCCATGCGGTTACATTAAATCTGTGAAGACAGTCCTTTCCAAGCAATACCCAGCAAAACAAGCCCAATAACCGAAGAAAGCCCCGCAATTAAAATTGTAATAACGCTGTTGCCGTGCTCTTTTTTTTCATCAGCATCGCGCGATAACACCTTATATAAAACCGTCACGCCACCAAGCAGTAAAAATGACCCAACAACAATAGAAACAGTTTTTAATGTACCGGTTGTGTCTTGTGAAATTGTTTTTTGAAGATCATCGGGATTTATGCCACTTCCGCCTCCGCCCCATGGATTACTGTCAGCAAGAAGTTTGAAAGGAAAAGCAATTAATCCAGATAGAATAATGAAATACAAACCATATGACTTTTGCTGTATTCGCTTATAGAAATTTCTAAATCGCCAATGGATTCCGGATAAGCGCGCAGGACGCGCTTTCCGGAATGACAGTAGGACAGCAAAATGCGCTTTCCGGAATGACAGTGGGAAATACATAAACATAATATTTTCTCCTTACATTGCTTTTAAAACACCTAAAAAAATCGTGACTATCATTGCTATCAACAACATATAAATAATAAGTTCCGCTCCTTTTTGAAAAACGCTACCGTTTAATTTATGAACCAAGCAGCCAATTAATGCCGCACCAATAATTGCAACAACAACTCCCGCTATCATGATCATCAAAAAATGAATCCATGAAGCCGAAAATCCAGATGCATCTTGAAATATTGCCATATTCATTTATTTGTGCCTGTTTTGCTGGTCAACATATTTTATATTAAGCGGTTTGACGACGCGCGGTTCTATTTCTTTCGAATTAATTTTTTGAGCAATGCCCGCCTGTATCGATTGAATGTCTTCTCTTAACCAGTCATATCGAAATTTAACACGCGTGTTTTTTTGCGCTTGCGTTTGCGCGTCGTCGATTAGTGGATAAACCGCATCTAATATGTTACTAATTCGTGCGAGATCGATGCTTTCTTGTTCGACGCCGGCAAATGCGAAACCAAATAAAAATATGCTAATCGTTAAAATACTCACCAGCATGAATCGTAAGATGTTGCTCATACCCCTCCCTTCATTGTTCAATTCGATATCGACTAATCAGCACTGGATAATGTTTTATCCCAAGCCGCTTTTTAAAAGCTGCGCCGTTTACAGGTATCGGCTGAATATTAAATTGCTCAGATAAACCTAAATAGCTTTCGTTATTTTTTACATTTACAATAAAACCAACTGCATGAAGTGACTTAAGACGTTCATTATATTTTGTAAGCCATGCTTTTGATAAATCATCATCGCCAATGATGTAAATCGGCTGAGTTAGATTTTTTATGTCAACTATGCTTGATTTTATACTGTCCGGCGTTAATTCTTTTGTATGAACAGCATAATTCATTTGATAAGGCTTAAATGAAATCTCCTTTTTTTGTGTTTTTATTTTTCCATGGGGTGAAAATTGACTTAGGTAAGGCAAACTACTTTGTGTTGATCCAAGTATTATAGTTTTTTGTGATTTGGCTGTCACCGTTATTGCCGCAAAGAAAAAGATCATACCGAAAAATAACCGCATCATGATGATGTCCCCGCATTAACCAGCATTTCTAGCCCTTCTCGACGCAATAATAAAAACGGTAAGGGTAATTTTTTATGAGCTGTTTTTTCTGTCAACTATCTGGTTCCAGCTTCCCGTTTGAT
>CBDVDN010000108.1:0-4890 GCA_965372775.1 uncultured Gammaproteobacteria bacterium | reverse complement strand
CCTGATATTTTATGTTTTTCTTGCTGCCATTCGTCTCTGCCAAATCTCTTCAAACCCGTGCTATTCATGGCTATTGCAGCTAGATCATCATCAAGGCGCTGATCAGTGTTCCTGTATGTGGGGCATGTTATACCAAGCATGCCTAAGCGTTTGGACAAGGTGCTATAATCTGGGCAACTTACAGGAAGACCCTTTATCCGAAATATCGAATCAATAAATCCAACGCTTTGCCTTAATGGAAGATGAAACACTTTGCATATCTCATGACATGTCTTAATTGTAAAATCCGCGTATTCCTCTTGCTTTCCTCTGCCATCCTGACTTTGCTACATTACAAAGCACCACAGCATCTTTACGGTAGGTAACATCTCAACCAATTATCAAGAGTGGACATGCCAACACCATTGGCAATTGATGCCAATGAATCATTGCCCCTGTTCAGCGCTTTCTTTACAATAATTTCTTTCGCTTCTTTTGATATACGTTGCATAATTTTCTCCTTCTTCGCCCCTCTGATTTTTAATCTTTAGAGGTGACAACTATGCTGACATAGAGGGACATCTACGAATAAATGAGCATTTAAATTTTTATTTTTCGCTTGAAGATACAGTGCTAATGGGCGTTCCCTTGAAAAATGCTGAATAGTCGCCTTAATTTAAAAATAGCGTTTTCTCTCAGTTCACAAACTCCACATCAAGCATATGCGTTGAGCATGAAATGCAAGGATCGTAAGCACGCACTAACATTTCTAATAATAATGTGATTTCTTCTTGTGATTTATCTAAAATCGCCGGAACAAAAACACGGAAATCATCTTCGACGTTATTGAGATTTTGAGCTGTCGGAATAACACAATTTGCCTTTTGCATGTATCCTTTATCATCATATGTATATTCATGATAAAGGATACCACGCGGCACTTCGACAGCACCAATACCTGTGCCCGCCTTCGTCGGAAATGAAAGATCTTCTAGTTCACGTTTCATGTTCAACAGTTCTTTTGCTGCTGCAATACCATCATCAGCAATATGGAATAGCTCCACAAATTGTGCGACCGTAATCATAAACGAATTGTAGCAAGGCGCTTTTAAACCTAAATCTTCTGCTGCTTGTTTTGCATCAGCAGATAACCATTGATGATTATTATTAAAACGCGCCAATGCGCCGACCATAAACGACTCCCGATTATGTTTTGCACGTTTAGCCGTAGAATGATCAACTAAATATTCATTGGTAAATTCACGATAGTTTTTATATGAAGTTTCACCCGTATCGCTCGAGAAAATATTGCCCGATAAAAATGCATAGTCACCCGGATTGTAAAGCGAAATATATTCTGTTTCTCTTTCAAACGCTGGAATTTTTAACGTTTGTAATAATTTAACATCTTCTTTAAGCTGCTCTTTCGCTTGTGTGAGTTTAACAACAATATCTTCTAATTCCGCATCCGTTGGAATTTTACTCATCGCCTTAACGTTCGTTGCCATCGAATGAATCAATCTCCCTGCAATAACATCACCCACATAATGTCCAAGTTTTTTTAATTGTAAAGCCCGCACAACAACATCTTTATGTGTGCTAACCAGAGGCAAAATAGATTTAGCTCCGACAAAATCCGGAACGGCTAAGAAATAAATGTGCAGCACATGGCTTTCAAAAAATTCGCCAACATTTAACAATCGGCGCAATAATTTTTCTTGACTGGATAGCTGAATACCAAAAGCGTTTTCCGATGCAGCTAATGAAGCTAATTGATGTCCAGCAGAACAAATACCGCAAATTCTACTTGTAATTAAAGCCGCTTCAGAATAAGGACGCCCCTTAAGCATCGCTTCAAAGAAACGCGGCGCTTCGACAATTTCAAGTTTACATTCAACTAATTCGCCGTTTGCAACATCTACTTTTATATTACCATGTCCTTCAACTCGCGTTAGATGATGTACGTCAATATTTACATTATTATTTGTCATTCGGAAATACCTCCTTATTTCGTTCTAAGAATAATTTAAATTTGCCCTTCATTTCTTCAAAAGACAGATTGTATTTTTGCATAATGTCTTGCTGCGAATTTAAATTTGGTTCTGGAATAATCCCGCGGCAGCCAAAACAATATCCGCCATTACTCGGACATCTTGCACCACATCCAGCTCTGGTAACCGGACCCAAACATTGAATGCCTTTTTCATAAACGCAAACGTTCTCATTTTTTTTACATTCAACACAAACCGGATAAGTCGGAATAGCTGGATCTTTACCTAACACTAAATTTTTAACAACGCGCACAAATTCTCCCGTGTCAATCGGACAGCCCGGAATAAATGCATCGACCGGAACGATTTCATGTACTGCTCGTGCAGTTGCTGTTTCATATTTTTCAGGATCATCCGAATAAACATCTTGCTGATATTCGGCTTTTGTCTGAAAGTTTTTTAAAGCGTTAATGCCGGATATGGTAGAGCATGCACCCAAAGTAATTAAAACTTTCGCTGTTTCACGAATTTTCTTTAATCTTGGAATATCCGAATCGCGCGTAATAGAACCTTCTATAATCGCAATATCATAATTTTCAGATTGTTCACTGATTGCTTCTCTAAATTCAACAATATCAACAACAGCGATCAAGTCTAATAATTGTTCTGGCGTTAAGTCTAACGCACATAATTGACACCCTTCACAACAAGAAAAATCAAAAAAAGCAACTCTTGGTTTTTGTGTAACAGTCTCCGTCATAATTAAAATACCTCTTCGTTATTTTCGACATCTGCGTAATTAAACACCGAACCTTCTTGACAAACATAAATACCAGCCATTTGACAATGCCCGCATTTTCCAACACCACATTTCATTCTTCTTTCCAAAGACATATAAATATTCTTTTTAGGAATACTTTGATCCAGCAAAGATTTTATAACAAATTTATACATAATCGGCGGACCCGCAATAGCTGCAATCGTATTATTAACATCCATTTCAACTTTAGGAATAAGTGTTGTAATAACGCCTTCATTTCCAGACCAGCTTTCATCAGCTCGATCAACTGTCTCTAACAGTTCAACTTTTCCGCCCATCGCAGAAATTTCAGCCAACTCATCCGCATAAACTCTTTCTTTCGGAGATTTACAACCGTAAAGAATAGAGATTTTTTTATAGTTTTCTTTTTCAGCTAACACTTTGTTGATAAGTGATCTCAACGGCACATACCCAATCCCGCCGGCAATAAATAACAAATGCTTTCCCTGCATCGTATCAATTATGGGCTGTTCATAACCATGTCCAAACGGTCCTCTGATATGGATTAAATCGCCGACATTTAAAGTGTGTAACTTGTTGGTTACATCGCCTACTGCGCGAACACATAAATCAAAAGTATTGTCTTGACTAGGCGGCGAAGAAACTGAAATAGGCGCTTCACCAATACCTAAAATCGATACTTGGACAAATTGTCCCGGCATATGACCTAAACTTTTACCATTTAATAATTCCAGCTTGAAAAATTTTTCTTTGTCCGTAAAACTTTTTATTTCAATTATTTTTGCCGGTTCAGGTAAATATAATTTTTCATTTGCTGGCTGTATGTCTAATTTGATGCTCATACTTACTCGTTCTCCTCTTCTCACATACGGATATTACAATCCGAAAACATTCTTCAGCTTCGTAGGTTGAGTTAAGCGTAGAAAAACATAAAAAATGGTATTAACAACCCTTTTTATATGTTCTATGAAAAAATTCAAATCGTCATGCAAGCGCAACCCAACCTACAAATCTCAATTATTTTTATTCCCTATGTTACGCTTTGCTACACACGGGCTACAATACTAAAAACCTCAAAAAATTATTCGGCATCACCTGTTATTTTTTCTACAACCGTTTTCGGATTAATATCCGCTAAACACGCTCTTACACATCTTCCGCAGCCGACACAAACAGACTGACCATGTTTTTTCATTAGAAAATTAAATTTTCTATCCAAGCGATGATGCAAGCGTTCTTTTGCTTTCGGTCTAAAATTCTCTCCACCAGAAATTTCTGCAAAAGCACTTAGCATACAGGCATCCCACCGTCTAATTCTTTCGCCTTTCTTTAAACTTAACGCTTGCTCATCAACAACATCAAAACAATAACATGTCGGACAAACCATAATACAAGATCCACAGCTTAAACATCTATCCGCTTCTTCTTGCCAAACAGGATGATCTTGGTTCGCATCAAAAATTTCTGGTAACTTATTCAAATCTTTAAATGGTTTTTTATCAGCAAAAGCTTGTGTTTTTATTTGTTTAGCCACCTCAATATCCTGCTGATCCGCTGCTGTCGCATCAGTTAAATATTTTTCACAAAATTCCTCGCCTTTCAATGTTGCGACTTCCATAACATATTGATCGCCACTTTCATACAGCATAATGTCAAAACCAACATCAACATTATTTGCGCCAACACGGTGGCAAAAAGCATCTTTATCACAAAGCTTATGACAATCTATTCCGATAATTAAAGCTTTTTCTCGTTTTGTCAGATAATTAGGATCACCATTGCTTTCCGCAAATGCTTCATCAAGAATTTTAATTGCATTTAAATCACATGGGCGTAAACCAAATAACAACAATGGCTCAGATGTTATTTTAGGTGTTACTTTTCCATCATCGGTATACTCTAAAATAACTTCATCCTGTGGGAAAAAGAATTTTTTTGGTGATAAGACTGTCGGCGAACAATCTAAAATAATGTCTTCTTTATGCTTTACATAATCATAAAGCTTTTTTTCACCTTTTTGAGTTAGCGCTGCGACCTTGGTTTGCCCGCTGTCAATCACAGAACCAAGACTTTCCAATAGCTTCTCTTTGGTAATTTGCAGTATTTTACTCATCATATTTCCCTTTTTTATAACAATTA
>CBDVDN010000107.1:0-4897 GCA_965372775.1 uncultured Gammaproteobacteria bacterium | reverse complement strand
TCGGCAGCAATTTCCCCTTAACCGGTCAAAATAGTGCTGCTCCGATTAAAAACATGTCTCTCTCTGCAATCACAACCAGCTCCAGCAAATATGATTCATTAATCAAGGAATTACAACGATCTTTCAATTTTTATCAGAATCAAACTGGCGGCGCACCGCCAGCTAAACTCTTTTTGACACCAACTCTAATGGAACAAGCTGATCTTGCTACACAGCTTCAAACTAACTTAAAAATACCGATCGAAAAACTTGGTATTGAGCAATCCGTTGTAGAAAAAAATGGATTATCTGTTGAACAGCAAACTTATTGTCTGCCGGTTGTAGGTGAAGGAATGGGCTTTGATGAAATATTTAGTTCGGAATAAGGTATCAGCATGAAACAAAAGATCAATCTTTTTCTATCCCTGCCTCAAAAGCCGGTTACACGCTGTACGCTCAGATGTATATTATTAACCAGTCTTGTTTTTTTTATTTTACTAATCAGTTTTTACGGCTATCAATCGATGAAAACCACCGATATAAAAAATGAAATCAAACAAGTTCAGCTCAAACAGAAAAATCTCGATGAAAGAATCGTAAAACTTAAAAAACTGTATTCAAAACATGCAACAGCCGAAGACATAAACAAAGAGATAAGCCAATTAACACTCGACATTAAAGGGAAAAAACAACTGATAGAAGCCTTAAGCAAAGAAGCAATGTTTAATACAGCCGGTTATTCCCAACATCTAACAACCTTTGCAAAATTAATTCCAAACGATGTATGGCTAACAAATATTAACATTACCAAAAGCGGTGAACTCATCACGCTAAACGGCTTCACTTATGACATACATAAAGTTCTAGATTTTATGCACCACTTAGAAAAAACGCCAACCTTCAAAAACAAAGCATTTAAACTTGCAAGCTTAAGCAAATATTCCAAAAAACAAGCTGTTAAAGCCAAAAAAAGCACAAAAAAAACAAAAAAAACTTCATCGAGCCAATCAATAGTCATACCGACATCCGCTATGACAAAAAACGGTAAACCGTTATTAGCCTTTACGCTGCAAACTCAAAAAGGGATATCGCCGTGAGCGCACGTTTTATTCAAAAAACTTATAGTAAAATCAACGATCGTTTAAATGATCGCCCATTATATTTCCGTATTATTATACTCATCGTTTTTTTACTCGTTATTCTAACGCTGTGGTACATGTTATTATTAACTCCTCTTCAAAACAAACATGAACTTCTCGCTTCGCAAAAAACACAAACGGAAAAAATCTTTAAGGAAACGCAAGTAAAAATCACAAAAATTGCAAAAGAAACTGCTTCAAAAAGAGCTTCTCCAGAACAGCAAAAACAACATGCTGATCTTAAACGTCAACTTGCTGTAATAAACAAACAGCTCAAAAATTTCGATCGGCAAATGGTGCCTATCTCTGAAATGATTGCTTTTTTAAAGGCTGCTTTAACTCGCGAACATACGCTCCGCTTAGAAAGCTTAACTACTGCGCCGCCCGTTCCGCTAACGGCTATTAGACAAATAAATGTGCCGGGTAAAAAAATTCCAGTACAAAGCACAAAAAATCAATTGCTCAAACAAAGCATAACGCTTGTATTTACTGGTGATTATTTTCACACACTAGATTATTTAAAACATCTCGAAGGGCTAAAATGGCGCTTGTTTTGGGAAGATTTACAGTATAGAGTAACGAAATACCCAACAGGGAATATTACAATTAAAATTAACACATTAGGACAAACTCAGGCGAAAGCCAAAGCTAAAGGAAAATAAAATGTCTAAGCTTGCAATATGTTTGATTATGATGAATATATTAATAATGCCGTTTGCTTACGGTTCATCATTAAAAGATCCGACACTGCCAACCTACTATCAAGGCATACATGGGGAAAAACGCGCAATTAATGGGTTAATAGTTGATTCTATTTTAATATCCAAACATCGCCGTATTGCAATTGTTAATCATGATGCTTTAGAGATAGGCGATACAATTTTAGGATCAAAAATTATCGGTATTCAAAAAAATACGGTAAAATTCAAAAGCGCAAAGCACGGAAAATTCACTGTCCCTTTGCATAAAGAAAATGATTCATTTAAAACCAATACCACCTAATAATGGGGATATTATGAGGATAAAGTTTATGAAACTGTTCACTAACGTTTTAAAAACACTAACGTTAATTCTATTTGTCCTAAGTCTTGTTTCATGTTCATCAGAATCAAAACCACAAACCGGCAATCCAGCAATTAATCAAATTAACTCGGTACTACAAAACGGCTATGCTGGTAATCGCCTCATCGATCAAAAATCCAAAATGGATATCCCTTCAAGCGTTGCTGATGCCTTACTGCCGAACTTATCTGAAACAAGCTTAAAGCCTCAAAAAACCACAAATTCTGCAAACAGCGACATGCGCCGATTTAATATTTCTGTCAAAAACGCTCCGGCTCGTTCTTTCTTCAGCGGTCTTGTAAAAGGCACAAAATATAATATGATCGTCGATCCAGATGTAACAGGCAATGTCACATTAGATCTCAAAAACGTCACAATAGAAGAAACTCTAAATGCTGTAAAAGACATGTACGGCTATCAATACCGTAAAACGCCTTACGGCTTTGAAATCTCGCCCAACGCCTTAGAAACAAGAATATTTACAGTAAATTACTTAAATGTTTCCCGAACCGGAAAATCTTACACTTCCGTCAGCTCTGGACAAATCACAAAAACTGTCAGCCAAAGCGGCGGCGCCCGCATCGGCGGCGGCACATCTGTAGAAAGTACCGTTGCGCCCAGCGCCAGCGTTATTACAACATCGAACGCTGATTTCTGGAAACAATTATCTGATACATTAACGCTCATGATCGGCGACAAAGATGGACGCAAAGTCGTTATCAATCCGAGCGCTGGTCTTGTCATTATTAAAGCCTACCCAAATGAATTAAATGAAACTGCAAAATACCTTGATTCACTGCAATCTACGATGACGCGCCAAGTAATTCTCGATACAAAAATTCTTGAAGTTCAGCTTAGCAAAAATTATGAAGCAGGTGTTGATTGGACGCTTCTAGGTTTAAGTCAAGAAGGCAATAAAGGACTAACAGATAAATTAGAAGATATCGCCAGCAACATATTTACATTAGATATGCACAGCGGTAAAGGTTTTGCAACAATAGTTAAGCTACTTTCCACACAAGGCAATGTGCAAGTCCTATCCAGTCCGCGCATTTCAACGCTAAACAATCAAAAAGCGGTCATCAAAGTCGGCGGCGACGAATTTTTTATTACAGGCATATCCAGCACTGATACGTCCGGCTCCTCTGCCGGCACAACTGATACAACACAGGATGTTGAATTTACACCATTCTTTTCCGGTATTGTCTTAGATGTCACACCAGAAATTAGTGCCTCTGGCGACATTATCCTGCATATTCATCCAGTCGTCAGCGAAGTAACGCAAAAAGAATTAGAATACACAATTGGCGAAAAAAATAAAGCTACTACATCTTCTATTCCGCTAGCTAAGAGTGAAATACGAGAATCCGACAGCATTGTACATGCTAAAAACGGACAAATTGTCGTCATCGGCGGTCTTATGGAAAATAAAACTAAAGAACATACTGGAGAAACGCCTTTCGTCAGCAAAATTCCAATTCTGGGCAACATCTTCAGACGCACACAGCAGGAATCTGTAAAGAGTGAATTAATAATTCTTCTACGCCCAATCGTTGTCGACAACAACACTTGGACTACTCAGCTTAATAAAGAAGCACATACTTTCAGAGGACTCAAACGCAATTATCATTTTGGTCCGCATCCAGAAAGGTTCGGTAATATGGCAGAATTCCAATACAAAAAATCAAGCAAAAAAGCCGCTCACGCTTACATAAAAACCCATGGGAAAAAACACCATTATTCCAAATGAGGAAATGAGGACACATTATGTACTTAGAGCATTTTAAGCTTCGACAATTTCCTTTTGTATTAACGCCGAATACGCAGTATTTTTGCGATCTTCCTACTTATCAAGCAGCGTTAAACGTCTTACTGCTCAGTTTAATTAACGGCGAAGGATTCATAAAAATTGTCGGCGAAGTCGGTTCTGGAAAAACGCTGCTATGCCGTAAGCTGCTCAATAGTCTAGACGATCGCTTCGTTGCTGCTTACATTCCGAATCCACATTTTAATCCAGACAACTTTCACCGAACAATTGCGCGTGAACTTGGCATTAATCTTCCAGAAACGCTTGAACAAGCTGATTTATTAAATTTAATCTCCAAACGCATTATGTCCTTAAGAGCTAATGGAAAATTCGCCGTACTTATTATTGATGAAGCACAAACAATGCCGAACGATACACTAGAAGCTTTGCGCTTGCTCACAAATTTAGAAACAGAATCTGAAAAACTGCTGCAGATTGTTCTATTTGCTCAGCCAGAATTAGATGAAAGACTAGATAAACGTGAACTGCGGCAATTAAATCAGCGAATAACTTTCTCTTACTCACTGCTTCCGCTCAGTTATGATGATGTCGTTGCTTATGTCCATCACCGCTTATCCGTAGCTGGACTCGCAGATGTTGAATTTTTTAAGCCCAAAGCGCTAAAACTGCTCGCTCATTACAGCACCGGCATTCCGCGGCTTATCAACATTCTGTCTCATAAAGCTATGCTGGTTGCCTACGGACGAGGTAAAAAAGCGATCTCCAGCAGATCTATGATGGCAGCGATCAATGACAGCCGAAAAATTATCACGCTTAGATTTTCTCAATTCAAACGGCTATCTGTTTTTTTTGGAATTGTTTTAGCAACAGTAGTTGTAAGTTTTGCTTACTATAGCTATCTAAGTTTTCTTTTTACCTTTAACTAATTGAGATATAGAAATATTATGAG
>CBDVDN010000106.1:0-4899 GCA_965372775.1 uncultured Gammaproteobacteria bacterium | reverse complement strand
AATAAATAAAAAATTATCGCGAAGAGATTCATACCCTAAATCCTATATTTTGACCTCTGTCTTCTGGATAGTATCGCGATTATCAAACATCCTCAACAGAATCACCCGTACTATCGTCACTTTTTTCGCCATTTTCTTTCATTTTATTAAGCGATGCTGCTAATTCATGAATATTTTCTGTGATTTCCGACACATTAGGCTGTACAGCAATAATGGGCGGATAACTCGTAGCTAAAGTCATATCCCTAACCAACTCATCTGCAATACTCGCTGCTTGATCGGAAGACTTGCCAGACAATCGCTCGATAAAATCAATTTTCTTTTGGCATAAGGATTTTTTTAATAACGGTACAGAAAAACTATCAAAACCATCTGCGGCAATTTCTTTAGTTAAATCAGACAAAGCAACTTTCGTAAATACATCAAGCTCCTCCGACTGCGCTTCAGCTTCATGGACTATTTCCTTCGGTGTTTCTTCTTCCTCTAACCGAACACTTTGATTATGTGCAGCAAGCAGTGCAGCCACGCCACGCTCGATAGCTGTTGGCGCTGCATCATTACGCAAAGTATCTGCAATTAAGTTAATATCTTGATTAAACTCTGGCGCACCAAACTCCAAACCATCTTTCTTAATTAATTCTTTAAATTGCCTGACGCGCTGCTCTATATCTAATAACAGTTTGGTATGCGGTGCTTCAACCTTAAGAAATTGATTTAAATGCATTTTCTTAGGCGGCTTCGGATCAGCAAAAAACACTTTCATTCGAACAATTCTAGATTTGAAAAAGAGATGCGCCTCACCTTCACGCTGCTCTTTCAAATCCAGCAGCTCCACACGTGCGCGTTTTTCTGCAGAAGCACTTCTCGCATCCAGATAATTATTCATAACGCTCTGTGCGTTCGTCTGGAATGAATCAACCTTAGTAACGTAAGCTTCTCCGGCTGTTTTAGCAAAAAACTCCCACGTTTCTATCGGATCTTCCAATTTCATCGCTATTTTAATGTTTGTATTAGCACCAATAGACGCCGCTTCCTCTTTTGATGCTTTCTGAAAGGCTGGCAAATCTTGTCCAGCAAATATTACGGAAAATCCTAATGAACGCGCCTGAGCCGGAACAACGGCAAAACCCGGCACAGCATAATAGCCATATTCATCCAAAATACACATATACGGCGTCGGCGAATTAGTCGGTTTTCTCGCGACAAGATCATGATAGTCTCCGTCTACCTCTTCGCCTAATCCAGACGCCATCATTGCCTTTAACGAAGCAATAATCACTTTTCCCAAATTCGCCAATTCATCTGGAGATTTTTCCAAGGCTGGCAGCAACACAACTAAAATACGCCGATTTAAAACAACATCTTTAAAATCTACTTCTGCTAAATTCGTTCTTAAGATATGACCATAAGTATCCGCCAAAGAAGTAAACACACGCGTCAACTGCATTGTAATAAACCCGTGCTGCTCCAAAACCTGAGAAACCTGCTTCCCTTTCTTAGCTTTGTTATAAACAGGCAATTTCATGACATAGTTATATAACGGTTCCATTACCTTAGACGGCGCATCAGTCAAACTAACAGGTTCTTGATCAGTTCGCGGAAACATTTTATCGATAACTATAGATTCCAGATAATCCAAATTAAAATAATTACGAATGGCATTAGCATCTAACAGCACTTTGCCTTGATCCCTCATATAAACCAAAATCATCATAAGCGCTTCGACAAACGAAATAGCACGACCTTTCCACATATCTCCATCTGGCGTATTAGAGGAAGAACTCATCATGCTAACAACCAATTGGGTTAACATGCTGGAAGAACCATTAGCAAATGGATTCATTGTGTTAGATAAACGTTTTTCCTGCGCACCGACAACGTCCCGCGCACCCGTCATAAAATTAACGAGCAATAAATCATCTTCCCGCCCAAGACTGCGCGTCATAGAAAATATTTTAGCAAATAATGAATTATCGCCCTTACCATCTACATAAATAAATCCGCTTCCTTGAATAAGAGCATTATATGCTAAAGAAACTAGAAATTCCGTTTTACCACTTCCGGTTGATCCAAAAACAAGCGTATGCGTTCTCATATCGTTGTTGTTAAACCATAATTCTTCATTCGTACTGATTTCATTACCATAAAAACAAATCCCGCGCGAATCGCTCGGATTATGTGTCCCCGCCTTTAAATCGTTATAATCTTTTATATTTGCGCGCTTCGGAATACGAAAAGGCAAAACTGAATGTGCAGAATAAGAATAAGCAAAAACAATCAGGCATCCAACAAGCATAAAATCAACAAGAGCAGAAAAAAAGATTAGTGAAAGCGCTGCTACGAATAAAACAACAGCCGCATTACGAGGCTCTTGGAAAAAATCGCGTGTTTTCTGCCCTAACGTTCTGGTATCACGAATCAGCAAACCTGGATCTTGTTCTTGCTCGTTTGTCAACCCGCGTAAATGTACACCCATCTCAATAACCTCAATATACTCTTTTTATTAATATTCGGAATTCGAATTATAGGCAATGTCTGCAATAGCTTCCTCTAAGGCAGCTGTCGCCCGTTCAATCATCGGCATTCGAATTTTGTGCTCTACTTCACGCTCGGCAAGCCAATGCGCAAAAGATCCAGCAACCTCAGCAACCGCTGTTTGCCGGCCAACACTATTCAGCATAAACCACAATCGTCTATCAATTGGCTTCAGCCAAAGAAAACTTGCTGTCGGCAATACCCCATCAATACGCGCTAACTCTATCATCGACGCCATCACAGTTAACACATAAGCATGCCGATTAGTCACATCGACTACAGCTTGTGCCTCTCCATGTTTTTTTAATAATTCATCCACTCCAGAATAATCAAATTCTTTGGATGAAGCTGAAAGAGATAATCTTAATAATAAATCTTCCGCAGCTTTTGAATCCCGACCAGCCCGAGCGGCAAATACCGCATATAACGCTTTGACATGGGGCTTCAGCTTATCTATTCCGTACCAAAAACTTCCTACTTGTAAAGTAAAAACTCGATTTGCTCGATCTTTAATCAAAGAAACGCTTATTTTGTTCTTTTTTGCTAAAAACCCTTCACCAAAATCATCTTGCCTCTCCTGCAGCAGCTTGTACCGCTTAGCAAAACGCATAGGCGTCATCGCCATTGCCCAAGGACCTTTATCAATATCTTCTTTTAATAAATTTTTATCTAAAATTGGCGTTGTTTGCGGCCAATTTACAACTTCTGCATTAAGCAATGAGGACATATTATAAACTTGTCTATATCTGCGTGCGGAACTTTTAATAAATAGTACGCTGCCTAAAAGAAACACTATGATCATAATCGGAAAACGCAAATAGTATCCCACTTGCTCTGCCACATATGTCATATTTGAAAAAGTTGCCTGATCCGGTGGGGTGTTCAAAATATAAAGCTTAACGTTTTGAAGCACATTAACAAAAAATTGAATGACGGCAATCTCAAAACGCTTGACATAAAAGAAACCAGTAACTATCTGGGTATGTGCAAAATACCAAATACCAAAGCCAAGCAAGAAAATACCGATAACAATCCAGATCGGCCCCATATAGGCTGCATTCTGATTGTCTCCCTGCGGAGCTGCTCCCGACATAATATTCCTCGTCTGTTATAGTTATTTAACTTAATGATATACTTTGTATGTTTTATCTTCAGGGGGAAGTATATAACAGATATTCGATTTTGGGTAACCAAAACTGAACAAAAAATAATCGATTTTTTAAAGATTTTACTGTTTCTTCTGCCAAAATGTGTTATTTTATTACCATAAAGTATCTTATTCATATTATTAGAGGCATGGTATACCGTGTTTACATATGAATCACAACGGATTAAATGATGGCATGGCATGCTGTCCCTTACATTTATTCCACAGGGCATGTAGAAGATACATCATAGTTAATTGTATAATTAAGAGTCAATTTCAGCATGGGTATATTGCAACATCTCAGAAAGAAAAAAATTTGTGCTGTATGTGGCAAGAAAAAACCATTATCTGCTTTTTTAATCAAAAACCCAGAAGACGATATTAAAACATATGGAGACATTTGTTCTAAATGCCGAAAAAAAACCACCTTTCAAATAAAAAGTGCGCTCAGTCGGCTGCTTGATAATCATGATGATGATGACGACGATGAAGGCGGTGGCGGCAAAGGCAAAAAACTCAACGTTGATCTCGATTCCAAACAACTTGCACTTAAAGAACAAGAAGATCATGAAAAAGAAGTAGCTGAAGACAAAGAAGAACATCAGGAAGACTTAGAAGAAGAAAAATTAGCCGAAGAAGAGCATGAAAAAGACCACAAACATCCAGAAAGCCATGATGATGGTGCTCACGGCAAACATCATGCGGAAGAGCATGAACATGGGCATCATGAACATGCTGATCACGAACACCATGAACATGCTGATCACGAACACCATGAACACGCCGATCACGGACACCATGAACACGCTGATCACGGACAACACCATGATACAAATCATGAGCATCATGAACATGCCCATCAAGAGCACCATCATGAAAGTCATGGCGCACCCCATGAAGATCAAACAACTTTAGTAGCAACAAAACACCAAAACAACCATACCATTGCACATTTTATGGCGCTTAGAAGTTCTTCTATGTTTGGCGAACATTTTGCCCATGAAGCTGGAGATTCCCTACATGCCGATCACGGACACCATGAAGAACACGACCATCATGAACATGTAACATCCCAAAGTACAACAACACACGGCGGCGGACATTAATTAAAGAATCCACCTTCTAAGAAGGTGGAATTGTTAATGCACCCTAGAATGGGGATAGGAAGCATAACGCCTGTTGACAAGCTTTTACGCGGCTATGAGCCTTTCAAAGGC
>CBDVDN010000105.1:0-4904 GCA_965372775.1 uncultured Gammaproteobacteria bacterium | reverse complement strand
CAAAAGATCAAATGCTACACTAATAAAAAATTAGTAGGTTAGGTTAAGCGTAAAGAAACATAAAAAATGTTACCAATAACCATTTTTATATGTTCTACGAAAAAATTCAAATCACCATGTAAGTGCAACCCAATAAAAAATGAATTGTCAGTTACCATAGGTTATCAAGCAAATACCATTTAAACATTAAAACCAGATTTAAACCTTTCAACTATTGATTTCATTTCCTCAGAAATTTTATCGTCATAATTACCAGTTTTATTAATTTCTTCGATAAACTTAGCATGCTGTTGACGAACATAGGCATGCAGCTCCGCTTCAAACTCGCCCACATTATTAATTGGAATATCATCCAAATACCCCATATCTGCAGCAAAAAGCGAAAATGCCATTTCTGCCACTGTCAAAGGCGAATATTGTTTTTGTTTCATGAGTTCCATCATGCGTTCGCCACGATTTAATTGTTTGCGTGTCGCTTCATCTAATTCAGCAGAAAACTGTGCAAACGCTTCTAATTCGCGATACTGTGCTAAAGCTAATCGAACGCCACCTGATAATTTTTTAATGATTTTTGTCTGTGCTGCACCGCCAACACGAGAAACCGAAATTCCAGAACTCACAGCTGGACGAATGCCTTCATTAAATAAATCGGTTTCTAAGAAAATTTGACCGTCTGTAATTGAAATAACATTTGTAGGCACAAACGCCGATATATCTCCAGCTTGCGTTTCAACAATCGGCAAAGCCGTCAAAGAACCAATCGAATCTTTTACTTTTCCGTCCGTAACTTTTTCAACGTAATGCGCGCTTACACAAGCAGCTCGCTCTAGCAAACGAGAATGTAAATAAAAAATATCGCCAGGATAAGCTTCTCGTCCGGGCGGACGACGCAAAAGCAAAGAAATTTGCCGATAAGCCCATGCATGCTTTGTTAAATCATCATAAATAATTAATGCATCTTGCCCCAAATCACGGAAATATTCACCCATTGCGCATCCGGCATACGGCGCAATATACTGCATCGAAGCAGATAATGCAGCAGACGCATCAACTATGATCGTATGTTTTAATGCATCATGTTCTTCCAATTTGCGCGCAACCATCGCAACAGTCGACGCTTTCTGTCCGATTGCAACATAAATACATTTCACCCCAGATTTTTTTTGATTAATAATCGTATCGAGAACAATTGCTGTCTTTCCGGTTTGTCTATCTCCAATAATTAATTCACGCTGACCGCGCCCAATCGGAACCATTGAATCAATAGACTTTAAGCCGGTCTGTACAGGTTTATTAACAGACTGCCGGTATAAAACGCCGGGCGCGATTTTTTCTATCGGCGAAAATGTATTCGTTTCTATTGCGCCCTTGCCGTCAACCGGATCACCTAAAGCATTAACCACGCGTCCTAACAACGCTTCGCCGACCGGCACTTCTAAAATCTTCCCTGTACATTTTGCCGGCTGCCCTTGTGAGAGTTTCTCAAAATTGCCTAATATAACCGATCCAACATTATCGCGCTCTAAATTTAAAGCAATACCGTAAATGCCGTCCGGAAATTCAATCATCTCCCCTTGCATTACGTCATCTAATCCATAAACTCGTACAATGCCGTCTTCCACACGAACAATCGTTCCTTCCGTTCGCGCTTCTGCTTTAGGCGCAAAACTTTCTATACGTTTTTTTATTAGTTCACTAATTTCCGAAGGCGTTAATTGCATACTACACTTCCTCGAATATATATACCTCGCAAGAATATAATTTGCGGTTTTTAGCTTGTTCTTTTTCGCCCCACGCTGTTTTTAAATCTTGGAAATATGAATAACTATTCCACACGATTTAAAAACAGCGTAGGATAAAAAATAACGGCGCTACAAATTCATCTGTAACGAATTTGGGCACACAAAGTGCGCTGCTTCGCCGCGAAATACATGGATGTATTTCATCCAAATTCCACAAATTATACCCTCGCAAGGTATTCAGCCAATCGTTTTAATTTATTACGACCGGAACCATCAATTACCAAATCACCAGCACGAATAATCGCGCCCCCAAAAATATTTTTATCCACAGCACAATGAAGTTTAACTCTATGCTGTAAACGTTTTTTTAATGCTTCACTGATATCATCTTTTTGCTTATCTGTTAATTCAAAAGCCGACGTTACATGTACATCGATTACTTTCTCATAAGCCGCACGAAAAGCAGCATATAATTCCGTTATCTCTGGCAAAATAATTAAATGCTGATAAGCCGCTAATAATTTCAAAAAATTCTTTTTGCTTTGATCCAATTGCTTTTCTAAAACAGAAAAAATCAAATCTAAAATCTGTTCAGCAGAAATATTCGGGTTTATCAGAAATTTTCTGACATCCGAATCCGTCACGACTAATGAAGAAACTTTCAATAAATTATGCCATACATCTAATTGCTTATGTTCCAATGCAAATTCAAAAGCAGCTTTGGCATAAGGTCTTGCTATTGTCGTTGACTTTCCCATCTTAATTAAATCTCTGCTATTAGATCGTTTAACATTTTCTCATGTGCTGCTCGATCGATATCTTTTTCAAGAATTTTAGCCGCAGCCAACATCGCAATATCTGTTACTTCCTGTCGTAAAGACGCTTTGACAGTTTCAATGTGTTGATCAACTTCTCTTTTTGACTGCTCAATTATATGATCGCCTGCTTCGCGCGCTCGGTTTTTCGACTCATCAACAATTTTACCTGCGCGAGAATTTGCCTGATCAATAATGTTAGACGATTCCTCTTTCGTTTCCTGCAGTATTTTCGTTACTTTTCCTTGCGCCAATTCTAATGAGCGCTCACCACGTTCCGCAGATGCTAAGCCGTCGGCAATTTTCTGCTGCCGTTCTTCCATCGCTTTAACAATAGGTGGCCAAACAAATTTCATCGTAATTAATACAAATATGATAAAAGTAATGATCTCGCCTAATAATGTCGCATTAATACCCATTTCGAATAACCCTTGCCCAAATAATTTTTCAACAATCTACCTGTAGGGGCGACCCTTGCGGTCAGCCCACCCTTACGGTCGCCCAAAAGGGCTGCCGCAGGGCCCGGCGCCCCTACAATAATTTATTACCCCGCCGCATGTTTAAGCGCTGCCTGTGTCACCGCATGTAATAACGGATTGGTTCCAAAAAGCAGCAATAATCCCATTGCAATTGAAATAGCCGCAAATGCATCGACCAAACCCGCCATTAAAAACATCCGCATCATTAACATCGGCGACAATTCCGGCTGTCTTGCAACACCCTCAAGAAATTTTCCACCCAGAACGCCAAAACCAATTGCAGTGCCTAATGACGCTAAACCAATTAACAAACCGATTGCAACAGCGGTATAACCCTGTACATTAGCTACCAAATTCGCGATTTCTACCATAAATAACCTCTCTTATAATCTTACTTAATGCGACGAATGCGCCATACTCAAATAAACTATTGTCAGCATCATAAAAATAAATGCCTGTATTCCTATTATCAAAAGGTGGAATAACGACCAAATTCCGCCTAATGTCCATTGAATCCACCACGGCAGCATCACTGCAATCAAAATAAAAATTAATTCGCCTGCGAACATATTGCCGTACAATCGTAAAGACAGCGAAACCGGCTTTACAAAATCTTCTAAAAACCGAAATACAACATTTATAGGAAACAGCCATTTCCCAAAAGGATGACACAACATTTCTTTTAATAATCCAGAAAAACCTTTACCGCTCAAGTTATAATAAATCATTAAAACAAATACGCTAATAGACATTGCAAAAGTCAAATTAGCATCATCCGTCGGCACTGATCTAAAATCATGTACGCCGACAAAAGAAAGAATTTTCGGGAAAAAATCAACAGGAACTAAATCCAAAAAGTTTAATAAAAAAACCCAAACAAAAATAGTTAACGCCAAAGGACCAATAAAATTATCTTTTCCATAATAAGATTCTTTTACCAAACCCTGCGTAAACTCTACCATAATTTCCACAAAATTCTGCAGCGATCCTGGTTTACCAGAAACTGCTTTTCTGGCTGCCCAATAAAACAGCCACAAAAAAAGCGCGCCAAAAACAACAGATAAAGTAATAGTATCAAGATTCAGCGTCCAAAAACCACCGTTGCCAACTGTCATCGTATGCAGATTAAACTGCCAATGATCGAGGTGATGCTGAATATAAGGGCCTCGTGCTGGATGTAATATGTGTATAAACGCCACGCTTCTTATTTAACCTTTATCAAAATCAACACCGAACCAAACCAAGAAATCAAAAGTGTTATAATAAATCCTACAAAAAACGGTAAAACTTCTATCGGTAAGAATTTAACTGCCAAAGCAATTAAAAAGCCGCTCAATAAAAGCTTAATTAATTCGCCAACATAAAAATCTTTAACAATCTGTGTTCCCGTTCTAGCCTTCCGACTCACAAACAATTTATGCATAAAATAGGTATTGGGCAGCATCCACGCTATTCCGCCCAACAACGCAGACAAGCCGCCTCTAGTGCCGACAAAAAACCACGCAACAATACCTATCGCAATCACAATAAATACTTGCGATAAAATTAAGCGCGTCATACTGACAATGGGCTTTTGATTTTGCATTTAAACGTACCGGAGACAACCAGAATTTGCGTCATTATAACATGATGAGCTAGAACCGCAATCATTAAAAATAGTTTTGAAATCAATAGGTTGGCTTTATTGGCGGTAAATATTCGTTAAACCCGTCTTAAACATAATAATAATGTGGCTCGTGTGAAGCGGAGTGCAGCGTAACACGGGGAAATAATAACTATTAAATTTCCTGTATGGGGCTGGTTCAAGCCGCCTTTTTTGTCATCCCCGCGAATGCGGGGATCCATATAAATCAATGCCTTACATTTCT
>CBDVDN010000104.1:0-4908 GCA_965372775.1 uncultured Gammaproteobacteria bacterium | reverse complement strand
CCTGTCGAATACACAAGCATCAGCAGTTATTTTAACCGAAGCAGATTTTTCTTTATGTTCCACCAATGCGTTAGTTGTAGAAGATCCTTATTATGCGTATGCGCAATTGGCGAAAGAATTTTCTGAAGAAGTTAATATGCCGTCTGGTATTCATGCTTCGGCAGTAGTTGGCAAAGGTTGTCAAATTGATTCAACAGTGAGCATAGGCGCAAACGTTGTAATTGGTGATCGAGTTCGCATTGGCGCTAATACACAAATTAGCTCGGGCTGTGTTATTGGCGATGATTGTTCGATTGATCAAGATAGTTTCTTATGGGCAAACGTTACTTTATATTATGCTGTTCGGTTGGGCGCTCGTGCGCTAATTCATAGCGGCGCAATAATTGGATCAGATGGTTTTGGTTTTGCTAATCACAAAGGCGTTTGGCATAAAGTGCCGCAATTAGGGACAGTTATTGTTGAAGATGATGTTGAAATAGGGGCTAATACGACAATTGATCGAGGCGCAATTGATAATACAATCATTGAAAAAGGCGTGAAGTTAGACAACCAAATTCAAGTTGCGCATAACGTACAGATTGGCGCTCATACGGCGATTGCAGGATGTGTTGCTATTGCAGGCAGCACAAAAATTGGAAAATATTGTATGATTGGCGGTGGTTCATGTATTAACGGCCATATTGAAATCGCTGATGGCGTGATGCTTACGGGCATGTCTATGATTACACATTCTATAAAAGAACGAGGAGTATACTCTTCGGGAACAGGGTTTATGGAAAACCGCAAATGGCATAAAAACGTTATTCGATTTCGTCATCTTGATGAATTGGCACGGCGTGTGCAGGACATTATTAAAGAGAGATAGCTATTTATTGCTTTGATCTCTGTCCGATTAATGAGGACTTAATACAAAGAGAGAAAAACATCATGACTAAGACAGTATTAGACATTCAAGAAATATTCAAGCGATTGCCGCATCGTCCGCCTTTTTTATTAGTTGATCGGGTGCTTGATGTTCAGCCGGGCAAGTCGCTTGTAGCAATAAAAAATGTCACGATTAATGAACCATTTTTTTTGGGACATTTCCCGGGCGAACCGGTTATGCCCGGTGTGTTGACGTTAGAAGCTTTGGCGCAGGCGTCAGGCATCTTTGCTTTTGTAAGTTTAAATGAAAATGCGGATGATGGAACATTATATTTCTTAGCGGGTATTGATAATGCGCGATTTAAACGGATTGTACGCCCAGGTGATCAATTACGTTTAGAAGTCGAATTTGTAAAACAACGAAAAAACCTTTGGATGATGCATGGCGTTGCGACAGTTGATGGCGAAGTTGCATGCAGTGCGGATTTTCTTAGTATCAGAATGGAGGGGCATGAGCGTGATAGATAAACGCGCGGTTATTGATTCCAGTGCGAAGATCGCCAGTGATGTAACAATTGGTCCTTATTCTGTTATTGGCGCTAATGTGGAAATTGATGCAGGGACTTGGATTGGACCTAATGTTGTTATTGATGGACGGACTCGAATTGGAAAAGCTAATAAAATTTTTCAATTTGCAGCAATTGGAACAGATCCTCAAGATTTAAAATATGCGGGTGAAGATACGGTATTAGAAATTGGCGATCGCAATGTTTTTCGAGAATTTTGTACGGTACATCGCGGAACAGTAGAGGATAAAGGCATTACTAAAATCAGCAATGATAATTTATTTATGAATTATGTACATATTGCGCATGATAGTCATGTCGCAAATCACACTATCTTTTCAAATAATGCTTCATTAGCGGGGCCTGTTCATGTTGAAGTTTAGGTAGTATTGGGCGGTTTTGCGGCAGTTTACCAATTCTGTCGATTAGGTGCGCATAGTTTTATTGCTGCGGGCGCATATGTTGCAAAAGATGTTTTGCCGTTTGTTCGTGTTGCGGGTGTTTATGCAAAACCCTATGGATTAAATGTTGTAGGATTGCGCCGCCGTGGTTTTGATCAAGAAACTCGAAACTTATTAAAAAAAGCTTACCGCATAATTTACAGAGAAGGGTTAGATGTAAAAGAAGCAATAAAACAATTGGAACCGCTGGTCGCAGATTGTCCGGATATTAATTTATACATAGAAATGCTACGGACAGCAAAACATGGTATAGCGAGGTGAGAGGTATAGTTCACATGTTTTATTGTGATGAAAATCTGATAACAATATTTATTTTGCTCTCCTTGGTACATCCCTGTACCTACCGCTTCAAATGTCCATGGAAGCTAAGTCGAGCAAAATAAATATTGTTATCAGATTTTCATTTTTTAATTTTATTTAAACATGTGAACTATATTTTGATGAATGGTGAAAATGAATGCACATAACCATTGTTGCGGGTGAGGCTTCTGGAGATTGTCTTGGTGTGGGACTAATTCAAGCTTTGCGTGAACACTACCCAAACCTCAAAATTGACGGCATTGCTGGTTCTAAAATGCAAGCGCAGGGATGTAAGACTTTATATCCTATGGAACGTTTGGCTGTTATGGGTTTTATTGAACCGTTAAAACGATTGCCTGAATTAATCAAAATTCGTCGTCATGTTCGTCGTCATGTTCTTCAAAATCGTCCGGATGTTTTCATTGGCATTGATTCACCGGATTTTAATTTAGGTTTAGAAGAAGCTTTTAAAAAGGCTGGTATTCCCACAGTACATTACGTTACGCCAGCCGTATGGGCATGGAGGAAATGGCGTATTCGAAAAATTGCTCGATCTGTTGATTTGATGTTAACGCTATTTCCATTTGAAGCGGAGTTCTATAAAAAAAATCATGTGCCGGTAAAATTTGTCGGACATCCTTTTGCAGATCAAATACCTATGCACCCTGATCAACAAAAGGTTCGCAAACAATTTGGGATATCGAAAGACGCGAAGGTTTTAGCATTATTACCAGGTAGTCGTGAAATGGAACTCGAATATCTTGCCGAAACATTTATTCGCACTGCATCGTTATGTTTAAGTCGTGAACCGAACTTACAGATTATTACAGCAATGTTTAACGAAGCGCGGAAAAAGCAATTTGAAAAAATCCTAAAGGAAACTTCGCCGCAGTTATCCGTGAAAATTATAAGCGGACAATCGCGAGATGTTATGTTATCAGCTGATGTTGTATTATTAACTCCAGGGACAGCAACATTAGAAGCAATGTTATTAAAACGTCCGATGGTTGTTGCTTATCGCACTTCAAAATTAATGAATTTTTTAGTTAAGCTTTTGGTTAAAGTAAAGTACTTTGCGCTGCCGAATTTAATTGCCGGTAGAAAAATCATTTCAGAATTTTATCAAGAAGAAGCGACGCCGGAAATCTTAAGTGCAGCGATTATGGATTTACTGAATAATTCAAAAGAAAAAGAAGAACTCATTCAAACTTACATAGTGCTGCATAAAACACTAAAACAAAACGCAAGCCAAAAAGCAGCAAAAGCTATTGTGGAATTGCTTGATATGTAGAGAATGCGTACATTTCTTACCGGCGAAGCCGGTTTATCTTAAACAGTAGGAAAATCTATGGATATTCAATCAACAGGATGTTGCGAGCGATTTGATCCAGCGCCGTGGCAAGATAAAGAACATGTTTGGGAAAACAAGATTTTTATAAAGGATCATGTTATTTGCGCTTTTCATATACCGCTTAATATGAAAAGCAAAGTCATACATAACATGCAATTAATTCAATCTGCTGATGTGATGTCGGAAAAGTTTATAATGTTATCTGATGAAAAATCTCTTTGGAGTGCTGATCTTTATTTTCATGTGACAAAAGAAATTCCTGACGCTAACATGGTAAAACTATCTGGAACGTTTTTATCAAAGGTTTTTGATGGACATTATTCTCATGCGCCAAAGTGGGCTAAGGAAATGCAGAAATACGTTCAAGAAAAAGGCTTAACATTAAACTTTATTTCTTCTATACAACATGCCCCAAATGCGCAAAAGCATATGGGAAGAATTATGTTGTATTGTTAGCGCAAGTGTAATAATTTTTATGTCAATAGGATCTGGCTCGATATAAAAAATTATACCGAGCCAGATCTTACGGTTTGCTTGCTGTTGCTATATCATGTGGTCATAAATTTATATCGCATGAGGTTTTAATGAATACAATAATTGGCAGAAAGGAGGAAATTGATCAGCTTGGTCGTATTTGGCAATCTAATGATGCTGAATTTTTGGCAGTTTATGGAAGACGGCGTGTTGGAAAAACTTATCTCATTCGAGAGTATTTTTCTTATAATAAAGGAATTTATATTGAGATAACGGGAATTAAAGATGGCAGTTTAAGGATGCAGTTAGATAATTTTGCAGAAAAAATATCTAAAATTTTTTTTAAAGATGTCCCTTTGCGTGCTTTTCTGAACTGGAATGATGCATTTGAAATTTTGACGCAAAAAATTGAAGCGGAAAAAAATAAAAAGGTTACGTTGTTTTTTGATGAATTACCATGGATGGCAACCCGGCGTTCTAAATTAATTCAAGCATTGGATTATTTTTGGAACACAAGATGGTCACGTTTGCCTTATTTGAAAGTTATTGTATGCGGTTCTGCTGCTTCTTGGATTTTAGATAATCTTATTAATGCCAAAGGGGGGTTGTATAATCGGCTAACTAGTATTTTATTATTAAAGCCTTTTGATTTGAAAACTGCTAAATTATTTTTAGCATATTACCATTATAAGCTTTCAAACAAACAGGTATTGGATTTGTTTATGGTGACAGGTGGCATACCATTTTATCTTAAGCAAATAGATAGGAAAAAATCCGTTATACAAAATATCAACGCATTGTGTTTTGAAAAAAATGGATTATTGTTAGAAGAATTCCCTCGTTTGTTCAAGTCTCTTTTTGAACAATCAGAAATAAATTTAAAACTTGTTAA
>CBDVDN010000103.1:0-4910 GCA_965372775.1 uncultured Gammaproteobacteria bacterium | reverse complement strand
AGTATATTATTGCCGGTGAATTGAGTTCTGTCGTGTGCTGTTCAGATCTAGCGGTTTGTTTGAAATGAGAATCTAAGAGCGTTTGTTCAACAATATCCTGAACTTTTTCAACAGTTATTAATTGACCAGCATAACTATTGCGAATAGTTGTTAAAATACAGGCGGTTAATTGTTTCGCTATGGTTTCGTCAAATTCACCTGTTGCACGACCGGCTTTTAACAGCGCTGCTGTAATTTTAGATAAATCAAATGAAACCGTTCTTCCATCACGTTTTACAATTGTCCAATTCTTTATTTGATTAATTTGAGACATATAACAGGTGCCTTCGTTTTTTTAAATAGTCCAGCTTCACCGGTAACTTTAATGGGCGACCGCACAAGGGTCGCCCTTACAAATGAACCTTTTGTAGGGGCGCCCCTTGCGGTCGCCCAATTTCAGAATAGATTTCCAAGACTTTAAAATTCCTATGCATTAAATAGTAATTCGAGGATATTTGATTATACTAAATGCTTGCCGAAAAGCCATAGCATTCGAGCATAACATTTGATATCATCATTTTTTTACCATATTAGTTATCCTAATGAAATTTCATAACATCGGACTGATCACTAAAATTTTTACGCACGAGGTTTTAGAAACGCTGAAAACCTTGATTGCCTTTTTGCAATCCAAACAATTGAATGTCTTTTTAGAAACAAAAACTGCCAAACATTTAACTAATACTCAATTGCCAGTCTTTTCTGATGATCAGCTTGGCTCTTCTTGCGAATTACTCATTATTGTCGGTGGTGACGGCAGTCTTCTCTCTGCAGCCAGAATTGCCGTTGCACATAATACGCCAGTCGTCGGCATCAATCGCGGAAGATTGGGCTTTTTAACAGACATCAAGCCCAATCAAATTCAAGAAAAAATAACTGCGATTCTGGAAGGCAACTATCATGAAGAAAACCGTTTTTTCTTAGAAGCACGCATAGCCTGTAAAGATGCACCAAAAAAACACTGCATTGCATTAAATGAAATTAGCTTAACGCAAGGTAACTGTACAAAAATGATCGAATTTGAAGTCTATATTGATGATAAATTCGTATGTACTGAACGTTCTGATGGGATGATCATATCAACACCAACTGGCTCCACGGCTTACGCGTTATCCGGCGGCGGTCCGATTTTACATCCTACGCTCAACGCAATCGTTCTAGTTCCTATATTTTCACATACACTCAGCAGCAGACCTATTGTCATTGACGGAGATAAATGCATTAAAATCGTTATCTCTGAAAACACCCCTGGCAATCCGCGCATTAGCTGCGATAGCCAAAACTATTTCAACATCAGCCCATGCGGTAGCGTCTCTATAAATAAATTCTCAAAATATTTACGTCTCTTGCACCCAATGGATTACGATTATTTTGAAACATTGCGCAGCAAACTAGGCTGGGGACGTAAACTGCCAGAACCTGAATAATATCCATGCTTAATCATATTTACATTAAGAACTTTACAATTGTCGAATCGCTGGATTTTGACCTCCATAAGGGGATGACCGCACTGACCGGTGAAACCGGTGCAGGAAAGTCCATTCTCATTGACGCCATCGAACTCACGTTAGGAAAACGTGCGGCCAGCAGCATGGTTGGTCATAATAGCGAACGCGCGGACATTTCACTTGTTTTTGACATTTCCAATCTTCCATCAGCCCAAGCATGCTTAAAAAAATATGACCTCGACCATGAAGGAGAATGTTTAATTCGAAGAACGATTTACAAAGACGGTCGATCGAAAAGCACCATTAACGGCATACCGACTACACTACAACCCTTACGCGAACTCAGCGACACATTAATTAACATTCATGGTCAGCATGAATTTCAAACTTTATTAAAACCAAACCAGCAATTACGTTTATTAGACGCTTTTGCAAAAAATGAAACCCTCCTAAAAAAAACAAAAGAAATCTATTGTGAATGGAAAGATAAAAAAAACCAATTCATGCAGATCAAAGAAAACAATCAAAACACGCTGGTTCGAACAGATTTTTTAAATTATCAAATCCAAGAATTAGATGAAGTAAACTTACAAGAAAATGAATATGATCAGATCAATCAAGAACACAGACAACTTGCTCACGCAGATGTTTTACTCAATAACTGTCAAACTGCCATAACAGCTTTAAATAACGAACAAAATCCAGCAATCATTCCACTGCTGCACAACGCGCATAAAATATTAACAGACATACAAAACATCGATCCTAAAATTAGCACAGCCGCCGAATTATTAAACAACGCTATCATTCAATCTGAAGAAGCTGATCATGAATTAAGAAATTTCTTAGGTCATATCGACTTAAACCCAGAACGTTTTAATTTCATAGAACAACGTCTTACAAAAATTCATGACATTGCGCGAAAACATCATGTTCAACTGCATGAACTCATCAAGCTGCATCAAGACATGAAAGACGAGATCAATCAATTAGAAAATCGTGACGAACATTTACAAAACTTACAAACAGAAATTGAAACATTAGAAAAAAATTATTTCGCCTTGGCTGCTCAACTCGCAGAAAAACGCAAAAAATCCGCTAAAAAACTAAATTGCCTCGTTACAAAAAATATGCAGCAACTCGGCATGCCGGGCGGCACATTTTCAATTGAATTCAATGCGCAAAAAACCAACGACCCGCACCTAAGCGGCATGGAAACCATCACATTCTTAGTCAGTGCAAACGCTGGGCAGCACTTACAGCCACTCAGTAAAGTTGCATCTGGCGGCGAACTCTCTCGCATCAGCTTAGCCATTCAAGTCGTTACTGCACAACAAAATACAACACCCATTCTCGTATTCGATGAAGTAGATATTGGTATTGGCGGAGCTGTTGCAGAAATTGTCGGAAAACTTTTAACCCAGCTCGGACAAACGACCCAAGTACTCTGCATCACGCACCTTGCACAAGTTGCCGCTAAAAGCCACAATCACTTAAGAATTGAGAAAATAAATCAGAACAAAAAAACAAACACAAAAATTACAACACTCGATCAAAAACAAAAAATTCAAGAAATTGCACGCATGCTCGGCGGCATCAAAATCACTGATCAAACGCTTGCGCATGCAAGAGAGATGGTAGAGCAATAATGTCCATATATCGTGACTAAACATTTTTGCCGCTTCCATCATATTTTTGATTCGGCAACCAAATCTACGAATTTGCATAATTCATTTGTTTTAGGATTCTGAATCCTAAAACAAAATAATACTATAAAACTTTAATTACCCACAGACTTTTTAAAATTAGCATAATCCTAAATGATTTGTTTCACTTGTTGTTGTGGCAGATTGATTATCAATCAACTGCGATGTAAAAGCATTTGTTTTATTTTTTCCATATACTTGATACAACCAAGATAAAACTTGCAACAACAAACCAAAATGATTATTTTGTTTGGCTTGTTGAGGATCTCTTGCTTTTTCAAGCCATAACTGGGCTGATGATAAATCTTTTCTCCCAAAAAAACACACTTCTTGGGATTGACGGAACAAATCATTACGAATGATCAACCCTTCGGAACATAATGTTACCCAATTTATTGAAAACATCACGTAAACGATATTTTGAAGATTAGCATATGCCTTAACACTACCTTGTAAAACAGCGGCTTTCAGATATTTTGCTGATTCTGGATAACTTATACATCGAATACTGACACCATCATACAGTTCCCAACAATCTCTATTCGCCAAAGCATATCCAAGATTAAGTTGGGCTCGAAGATGCCCCCTTTTTGCCGCAATACGAAGCCAATGAAGCGTTTTATCAGCATCTTTTTTTGGCACACCTCGTCCTTTTTTCCAACAGATAGATAAATTAAATGCCGCTTCAGGTTCTTGCCCCAAATTATGGGCTTCTAAATAAAATTTTACCGCTAATTCATAATTTTTATTAACACCAAAACCATGGTAGTAACAATTACCTAAACTAACAGAAGCAATAGGTAGTTTCAGCGCAAAAGCTTTCAAATAATATGTAAAAGCCTTTTTTTGATAATCTCGTGCTTGATTAACATTACATTGGATTTCACGTTTCCGCCCTTCATTCATATAAAAATCACCTAGTGCTTTCAGCGCTAAGGGAAAGTGTTTTGCAGATGCTAAATAATAAAGCTTAACGGCTGTTTGAGATGGCAGTGATACAACAACTATTCCCGTATCGATAGCTTTTCCCAAAACATATAAAGCAAATGGCTCCTCATTTACTGCAGCCATAATGTAACACTTTATGGCTTTATCATCTTTTTCTTGTTCCGTGTAGTATTTGGCAAATGCCATCCAAGCTTTTGAACATCCTTCTAGAACAAGTGAACTAATGCATTCGAATACTTCGTTCGAATCTGTTTTTACACCATCTAAACCTTCTAGATAAAATCTAAATATTTCTAACTGTGCCTTTTCATGCCCTAGCTTAGCAGCTTCGAAAAAATGCCTATAAGCCTTTTTTAAATCTTTTTGGAAAACATTATTTTTTACACCGATACAATATAATTGTCCTAAAATAAAATGTGCGTACCTATTACCATTTTTTACTGCTATTTTGTATAAGCTAATTGCTTTTTCCGCATCTTTTTGCATGCCTCTCCCATAAAAAAAACATGCTGCTAATCGCAGCAATGCTTCGATATTATCATTGCTTTTAATCTTTTCCGCATCATTATTAACATCTTCCTTAAAGTCATCGGGCAATAATTTATAGCAGGCTTTTTTGTAAAATGTTATAGCTTTTTTATAATTTCCATTTTGCTCAAACCCCATCCCTACGTTAAATGCAATTTCCCCTTTTCTTTTTCCTACTACATCTTTCTTGTCTTTTTTTTCCATTACTTCCAATTCTTTTATTTTCATTAAAAATAGTTCT
>CBDVDN010000102.1:0-4955 GCA_965372775.1 uncultured Gammaproteobacteria bacterium | reverse complement strand
CTGGTGTCGTATCTGAAATTATAGAATAAGGGTAGGGGCGATCCTTGCGGTCGCCAGTTTGAAATTGGGAATTATTGAGTAAAATAGAGATGAATGCAAAAGCAGCAAAAAATCAAAGAATTCGTATACAGTTAAAATCGTTTGATCATCGTTTAATTGATAAGGCGACACGTGAAATTGTAGAAACGGCAAAGCGGACGGGCGCTCAGATACGCGGACCCATTCCTTTTCCGGTGAAGAAAGATCGCGTTACTGTATTAACATCGCCGCATGTCGACAAAGATGCGCGGGATCAATATGAAATTCGCGTTCACAAGCGTTTAGTTGATATTGTTTTACCGACTGACAAAACGGTGGACGCATTGATGAAGCTTGATCTTGCTGCTGGTGTTGACGTTCAAATTAGTGTGGAGTAGTAAATGTCATTTGGTTTAGTAGGAAAAAAAATAGGCATGACTCGTGTATTTACGCAAGATGGCGTATCAACACCCGTAACAGTTGTCGAAGTTCAGCCGAATAAAATTACGCAAGTCAAAACAGCAGATCTGGACGGTTATACGGCCATTCAGGTTACGATGGGAAGTCGTAGAGCTTCGCGAGTAACTAAGCCGTTGACCGGACATTATGCGAAAGCTAATGTTGCTCCCGGTTTGGGGTTATGGGAATTCCGTTTTGAGAAAGGAGAAGAAAGCTTTCTTGGCGATAAAGAATTGAAGGTTGGTGCGGAATTAACAGTAGATTTATTTAGCGTGGATCAATTTGTTGATGTTAAAGGTATATCAAAAGGAAAAGGATTTGCTGGTGTTATAAAAAGGTACAACTTTAAATCGCAAGATGCAACGCATGGTAATTCCCTATCGCATCGCGCGCCTGGATCTATTGGGCAAAACCAATCTCCAGGAAAAGTTTTTAAAGGCAAGAAGATGGCGGGACATTTAGGAGATGCGTGTTGTACGGTACAGAGTCAAAAGATTATTAATGTAGATAGCGAACGAAATTTATTGTTAATCCGAGGAGCAATTCCGGGCGCGCCCGGCGGGATTGTGAGAATATTTCCGGCTGTTAAAAAAAGATCTAAAGGGGAAGTGTGATGGAGCTAAATGTTGTAGTTCCCGGTGATACGGCCAAACAAAAAACGATTCAAGTCTCTGATGATCTTTTCGGTCGAGAATTTAGCGAATCTTTAATTCATCAGGTTGTAACAGCTTATTTGGCTGGCGCTCGTGCGGGAACGCACGCTCAAAAAAATCGATCGGCTGTTAGCGGTGGTGGGAAAAAACCGTGGCGACAAAAAGGGACTGGGCGTGCGCGGGCGGGCACAACCAGAAGTCCCATATGGCGTTCAGGCGGCGTAACATTTGCTGCAAAACCAGCAGATTATTCACAGAAAGTGAATAAAAAAATGTATCATGCTGCAATGCAGTCAATTTTTTCGGAACTTATTCGGAAAAATCGATTGATTGTTGTTGATTCATTTAAAATTAACGAACCAAAAACAAAATTATTTAACGAAAAAATTAAATTGTTAAATGTAGAGAATGTCTTAATTATTAATGATACTGTGGATGAGAATTTATTCTTATCCTCGAGAAATATTATCAATGTTGATGTGCGGGATGTTCAAGGAATTGATCCAGTTTGTTTAGTAAGACATGAAAATATTGTGATCACTGAAGCGGCGCTTAAAGAATTAGAGGAGTGGTTGTGATGAATGAAGAACGTTTATTAAAAGTTATTATAGCGCCGCATATTTCTGAAAAAGGCACAATGTTGGCTGATAAATTTCGTCAGTTTATTTTTAAGATTGAGAATAATGCAACCAAAATTGAAGTGAAAAAAGCAATTGAATTCCTTTTTAAAGTTGAAGTGGATTCTGTTCAAATTTGTAATGTAAAGGGCAAGAAAAAAATTTTTAAACAAGTGCCCGGGCGGCGTAAGAATTGGAAGAAAGCTTATGTGACGCTCAAAGAAGGGTATGATCTTGAATTTATAGGTGCGGAGTAATTTTTATGGCATTAGTAAAAACAAAACCAACATCCCCGGGGCGTCGTTTTGTCGTTAAGGTGGTTGATAAAAGCCTACATAAAGGTAAACCTTATGCGCCTCTAACAAAAAGCAAAAAAAGAACTGGCGGTCGGAATAATTTAGGTAGAATTACCAGTCGGCATATAGGCGGCGGACATAAGCAGCAATACAGAATTATCGATTGGAAAAGAAATAAAGACGGTATTCTCGGTCGTATTGAGCGGTTAGAATATGATCCAAATCGCAGTGCGCATATTGCTTTAGTATTATATGTAGATGGAGAACGTCGATATATTATTGCACCTAGAAAAGTAAAGGCTGGAGATGAGGTTTTGTCTGGATCAGATGCGCCTATTAAGAGCGGAAATTGTTTGCCATTGAAAAATATTCCTGTTGGTACATTAGTTCATTGTGTTGAATTAACGCCGGGGAAAGGCGCACAGTTAGCACGTAGTGCGGGAGCGTTTATTCAGGTTGTTGCGCGTGAAGGTAAACATGTTACGTTAAAGCTGCGTTCAGGAGAAATGCGTAAAGTACTAAGTGATTGTAGAGCGAGCGTTGGCGAAGTCAGTAATCCGCAGCATAATTTACGTTCGCTTGGGAAGGCGGGCGCTAAACGCTGGCGAGGAATTAGACCGCATGTGCGTGGTGTTGCGATGAATCCGGTGGATCATCCGCATGGTGGAGGCGAAGGTCGTACTTCTGGTGGGCGTCATCCAGTTTCACCTTGGGGTATGCCGACAAAAGGGTATAAAACAAGAAGCAATAAGCGAACAGATAAATTTATTGTGCGCGATCGCCGCAAGAAATAGGAATTAGGAAATAGGAAATAGTAATCTTAGGATTTAATAAATTCGTCGCGAAGCGACACATTTATCTTATTTTCTGACTCATGGGCTCTAATAAGCGACACATGAATTCTAACGTTTAATTGAGCTGTGAATATCAGAAAGGTTTTATTAATTATGATTTATTATAGAGGAATATAAGAGTGCCACGATCAACTAAAAAAGGTCCTTTTGTAGCGGTTAGTTTATTAAAAAAAGTGGAAAAAGCGTCAGCTATTCCGGGAGGCAGTAAAAAGCCTATTAAAACATGGTCACGCGCATCGATGGTTATACCTCAAATGATAGGGTTAACTATTGCGGTACATAACGGACGTAATTTCATACCGATATTTATTATGGAAGATATGGTTGGATATAAGCTTGGCGAATTTTCGCCGACCAGAACATTTAAACAACATTCCGGTGATAGAAAAGCTAAAGAGTAAAGAGGGTTAATTTTATGGAAGTTTCTGCAATATTAAAACATGCGCGGTTTTCAGCTCAAAAGGGGCGCTTGGTTGCCGATCAAATCAGGAGGCTTCCAATTGAGAGAGCTATTAGTATTTTAAGTTTCAGTCCTAAACGTGCAGCAAGAACGATAAAAAAGGTGCTTGAATCTGCTATTGCAAATGCAGAACATAATGAAGGGGCGGATATTGATGAGTTATATGTGTCATCTATTTTTGTAAATGGTGGTCCTATGTTAAAACGTATTCGGCCGCGAGCAAAAGGCAGAGCCGATCGAATATTAAAACGAACATGTCATATAACGGTTAAAGTTTCAGACGCTAAAGAGGATAACAAGTAATGGGTCAAAAAGTTCATCCGCTAGGGATACGATTAGGTATTGTTAAAAATTGGCTATCCAGATGGTATGTTGATTCTGGCAATTTTGCTGATACGGTTTACGGTGATTTGCAGGTTCGAAAGTTTCTTGAAAAGGAATTGGCTCAAGCAGGGATCAGCCGTATTGAAATTGAAAGACCTGCTAAAAATGCCAAGATTATTATTTATACCGCTCGTCCCGGTGTTATTATCGGAAAAAGCGGGAGAGATGTTGATGTGCTCAGAGGCAAGTTAAATAAAATGTTGGGTGTGCCAGTTCAAATCAATATTGAAGAAATTCGCAAACCGGAACTGGATGCAAAATTGGTTGCTGAAAATATTTCGGCTCAATTATTGAAACGTATTGCATTTCGTCGAGCCATGAAACGTGCTATTGGCAGTGCAATGAAAGCGGGTGCAAAAGGCATTAAAATTTGTGTAGGCGGACGGCTTGGCGGTGCGGAAATTGCTCGCAGTGAATGGAGCCGTGAAGGAAGAATTCCTTTGCATACTTTTCGCGCTAATATTGATTATGGTACTGCCGAGGCTAAAACCACTTATGGTATTGTCGGTGTGAAAGTTTGGATTTTCAAAGGCGAGGTTCTCGGTGATGAGAAAAAAGAACAGAAGAAGTAACAGTAATTCTGTGCCGAATGTAGGAGATTGCTAAGATGTTACAACCGAAAAAACGCAAATATCGAAAAGATTTCAAAGGTCGTAATCGTGGATTAGCGACTCGCGGAAACAAAGTAAGTTTCGGTGAATTTGGTATGAAGACGACTATGAGAGGTCGAATTACGGCGCGTCAAATAGAGGCGGCGAGAAGAGCTATAACACGCCATCTTAAACGGGGCGGGCAAGTTTGGATTAGAATATTTCCAGATAAACCGATCACGAAGAAACCTTTGGAAGTCAGGCAAGGTAAAGGTAAAGGCAGTGTGGAATATTGGGTGGCTGTTGTGAAGCCCGGTAGTATGCTTTTTGAAATTGCGGGTGTTCAAAAAGAACTTGCTTTTGAGGCTTTTCGATTAGCAGCTGCTAAATTACCTGTAAAGGTAGTACTTGAAGAACGAACGGTGATGTAATGAATACGAATGATTTAAGAAAAATGTCAATTCCCGAATTACGAAAAGAATTGACTAATGTTCTACGCGAACAATTTAATATGCGCGTACAGAAAGCAAGCGGTCAAACTATTCGACCCCATTTGGTCAAAACGGCACGAAAAGAAGTTGCCCGCATAAAGACCATTATGAGAGAAAAGGAAGAAAATAAAGG
>CBDVDN010000101.1:0-5005 GCA_965372775.1 uncultured Gammaproteobacteria bacterium | reverse complement strand
CGAATAATTTCTATACCATCTCGAATCTCTTTTAATATGGCAGATTAATTTTAATTTTTCATAATATCGTAATGTATGCGCGCTCAAACCCGTTATTTGAGAAAGTTCTTTGATGTTCATATTCCTATTTTTCCTCTTGTAATGTACATCGCGTCGCCATAACTATAAAATCGATATTTTTCTTTAATGGCTTCTGCGTACGCCTTCATAATATTATTATGCCCTGCGAAAGCGCTTACTAGCATCAGCAACGTAGATTCCGGCAAATGAAAATTTGTAATCATTGCATCAACACATTGAAACTTATACCCCGAATAAATAAAAATATCAGTTTCGCCAAAATACGGTTTTAACTCGCCCTGCTGCGCCGCCGTTTCTAAACTTCGCACACTGGTTGTGCCAACAGCAATAACTTTCCTGCCTCTCTCTTTTGCAGCATGCACTTTATGACATACTTCTTCTGATACATTAATAAACTCTGAATGCATTTTATGCTCTTGAATATTCTGAACTCTAACCGGCTGAAAAGTCCCTGCGCCAACATGCAGCGTTAAAAAAGCTGTATCAATTCCTTTATGCTTTAAAGTCTCTAATAATTTTTCATCAAAATGCAATCCAGCAGTCGGCGCAGCAACAGATCCTTTTTCTTTTGCATAAACCGTTTGATAACGTTCTTTATCAAAATTCTCATCTGTGCGATCAATATAAGGCGGTAAAGGAATATGACCAACACGCTCTAATATTTCAATAACCGAATTGCTGCTTAAAAAATTTAATTCAAACAAATCATCTTGTCGTCCAAGTACTTCCGCTTCGACAGCGCCTTCAAGCTTTAACAAAGCGCCGGCTTTAGGAGAATGGCTTGCATGCACATGTGCTAAGGCGCGCGTTTTATCTAAAACACGCTCAATCAGCACTTCCACTTTTCCACCTGTCGCCTTAATACCGAACAATCGGGCTGGAATAACACGACTATCATTAAAAACCAGTAGATCATCTGGTTTTAAAAAATCCACGATCTCAAAAAATTGGTGATGCTTTATTGCCCCTGAACAAGGATTTAAAGCAAGCAATCGGCTAGCGCTTCGATTCGATACCGGATAGCGGGCAATCAACTCCGGCGGTAAATTGTAACCAAAATCACTTAATTTCATAATTATTCTTCGTTTCGTAAAATATGGGTTGGCATTATAACATAGATTTGCGGTAAACGGAGGACAACACAATTTGTCATGCTATAAGTTTTAATTTAGAATAGTCCACACACTTGGATTTCCACATCATCGGAGAATTTTTATGAACAAAATGTCTTGTCTAGTCTTAACTCTACTATCAACAATCTCTTTAATATTAACCGGCTGCGGTTCTATTTATAAAACAACATACGACTTTATCCCACCTAAAAGCTTCCGTGCTAGACAATGTATCAATCAATGTATTACGCATCGCAGAACTTGCAACGAACTTTGTCGAAAAAACCATCAAATCTGCCGCAGCATGGCTGAACGCGCTGCCATGTCGCTTTACTATGAATACATTCAAGAAAGACGTGAACAAAAACGATCCATCAGGAAAAATATAAGCAACTTCGCTGATTATTCGCGATGCAGCCTAAAATGTGAATACTGTAATGTCGATTACAGAAACTGTTATCATTTATGCGGCGGTCAAGTCAATGAAAACCAAGTCTGTGTTGCTTTTTGCAAATAAGCATCTTTTGACCTTGTTCCAAAAGCCGAAAAATATTATATTATCCGGCATAGATTTTAACTTACTTTCCAAAGTAACAACATGCCTTGTGCGGACATAAAATACTGGAGATTTCAATGAGCGCCATACAAAATAATTATACCCACCTGAAAGAAAAAGCCGAAAAGACAGCTTCCGAACAAAGTCTTTCTCAGCCCATACAAATTCTAGTCGGTTCAGCAACCTGTGAAGATGCTGCCGGCGCACGCATTATTGCTGGTGAATTCCAAAAGCTGATAAAAAATTCTGGGCGTACTGATATTCTATTAAGAGAAGTCGGTTGTACCGGACGCTGCAGTTGCGAACCCATTATCAGCATTATTTTCCCCGACAAGCCTTTAACCTGCTATCAAAAAGTTGACGTTCAAGGCGCAAATGAAATCTTTACGTCCCACATTATGAACGGCAAACCGACAGAGAAATATTTATCAGATACTTCTTGTAAACCTGTCGAAAGCGATAACGTAAAAAAAACGACGGCTCAACAAAAATTAGCTAATGAAACGATTACTAATAAATTCTTCAAGCTCTATGGCGAACTGCCGTTTTATTGTTATCAAAGCCGTATTGCATTAAGAAATGTCGGCATTATTGACCCACACAGTCTCGATGAATATCTCAATCAGCAAGGTTTTAGCGCGCTTGCAAAAGCACTCATAAAAAACGATCCAGAATGGGTTGTTAATGAAGTCAGTAAATCCAATTTGCGCGGTCGTGGTGGCGGCGGATTTCCGACCGGAACGAAATGGACTTTTGCTCGAAAAACTGAAGAAAAAACACGTTATATTATTTGTAATGCCGACGAAGGTGATCCTGGTGCATTTATGGATCGCAGCATGTTGGAATCTGATCCGTACAGTATTATCGAAGGCATGATTATCGGCGGTTTTGCAATCGGCGCACAGCAAGGATTTTTCTACATTCGTGCTGAATATCCTCTAGCAATCAAACGAATTAAAAATGCTATCGAAGTCTGCCGAAAGAACGGCTTACTCGGCAAAAATATTTTAGGTTCTGATTTCGATTTTGATTTAGAAATTAGATTAGGCGCCGGCGCTTTCGTTTGCGGAGAAGAAACTGCACTTATTAATTCTATAGAAGGCGAAAGAGGGCAGCCGCGCGTCAGACCGCCTTTTCCGGCTGTTAAGGGATTATGGGGAAAACCAACTATCATTAACAATGTTGAAACTTTTGCGAACATTCCAGTCGTCATTGCAATTGGCGGCGATAAATTTAAAGAAATCGGCACTGGAAAAAGCGGCGGAACAAAAGTATTCGCGCTAGCTGGAAAAATTAACCATACCGGCTTAGTCGAAGTTCCTATGGGTACGACTCTAAAAGAAATTGTCTTCGGCATCGGCGGCGGCGTTCCCAACGGCAAAAAACTCAAAGCTGTTCAAACCGGCGGTCCAGCCGGAGGTTTTATCCCGATCGACTTGATCGACACGCCTGTTGACTTTGACTCACTTGCCAAAGAAGGTTCTATCATGGGCAGCGGCGGCATGATCGTCGTTGATGAAGACGACTGCATGGTCGATGTTGCTAAATTCTTTTTGTCCTTCAGTAAAGATGAATCCTGCGGAAAATGCACGCCTTGTCGTGAAGGCACTAGCATTATGTTAGACATACTCAACCGCATTTCTGAAGGAACTGGCACGCTTGAAGACATGGACAAACTTGAACGTCTAGCAAAATTAGCACAAAAAACTTCGCTCTGCGGTCTTGGAAAAGCAGCGCCGAATCCTATCTTAAGTACTCTAAAACATTTTCGGCATGAATACGAAGCGCACGTTATCGCCAAACGCTGTCCAGCAAAAAAATGTAAGGCGCTGCTCTGTTATGAAATCATTCCAGAAAAATGTATCGGCTGCACACTCTGCGCCAAAGCATGTCCTGTAAACTGTATTGCCGGCGAACGCAAAAAACCGCACACCATCGATCAATCAAACTGTATAAAATGCGGTAAATGCTTTACAGTCTGTTCGGTTAATGCAGTGGAAAAGAAGTAAAATTTAGCTGAGCGGGCAACAAGACTAACACCGCTTCTCACTCTTCATGGCCGTCAAAAAAAATTCTCTATGCGCAATCACTACTAGACATTTTTTGCTAACGTGCTGAATTTTAATGTATAATTCTGCCCTTCATAATTATTGACGGAGGATGTTTTGAATGGAAGAATTATCAGTATTGTGCGCAGCATTAAAAGTTCACTTTAATCCATGGAATCTTGCAAGAATCAAATGCTTGTCGCAACTTGTTCGAGCGCTTATATTAACAAAGACGATCAATCTTTCTCAAATGTCCGAAGTTTTTCAAGGCAAATCAAAACAAGGATCTCATTACAAACGCATATGCCGTTTTATGTCTGATTTTGATTTGCCATTCGATAGTGTTGCAAGATTTGTTGTTAGCGTATTTCCATTTCCTGATAAATGGCACGTTGCTATTGATAGAACGAATTGGAAGTTTGGTCAGAGCAGTATTAATGTGTTGAGTTTAGCAATGTGCTACAAAGGGACTGCGATTCCTTTGTTGTGGAAAACGTTAGATCGAAAAGCAAATTCTACAACTCCTGAACGAATTGAGCTAATGGATCGCTTTTTAAAACTGTTTGGGGAAAAAAAGATTTTTAGTTTATTAGCTGATCGAGAATTCGTATGAAAAGAATGGCTACAATATTTATTGCTTAAAGAAATATCCTTTACAATAAGGATAAAACGCAATTTCAAAATAGCAAATCATAAAGGCAAACTGAAATCAGCATACACATTTTTTAAAGATTTACGTATTGGTGAAACAAGAAATTTAGGCGAGAAAAATGTTTTAGGTTCGCCGGTTTACGTTGTTGGAGAAAAAACAAAAAAAGATGAACATCTCATTTTAATTACAGACAAGAAACCAGAAGAAGCATTTGATCGTTATTCAAGAAGACAAGAAATTGAAACGATGTTTGGATGCTTAAAAACTCGCGGATTTAATTTTGAAGATACGCATATAACAAAACCAGAACGGATTGATAAGCTTATAGCAGTTATGGCAATAACATTTGCATGGATACATCGTGCTGGTGATATTTTTAAAGAAGTCGAGCCTATAAAAATAAAAAAACATGGTTTTAAAGAAAAAGTATTTTTCGTCATGGGTACAATTATTTGAGAAATATAATTGCAAATATTAAAGATCGGATGCGTGAATTTTTGTATAGTGTGATGCTAATAGTGGGCGGGAAATCCCCACCTAATATGCTGAAAAATAT
>CBDVDN010000100.1:0-5139 GCA_965372775.1 uncultured Gammaproteobacteria bacterium | reverse complement strand
ACATTCCAATACTGATAGTGAGCAAGCGTCTATTAGATTTTTTGACCAATCGCTTACTTTGGATGATGCATTTTCAGCTATAGCAAGCGATACAGATGCAATAAAAGACGATGAGATTAGAGGAGAGGCAGAATTAAAACGAGATGATTCTGAGAGGAAATCAGCGTCAGTTTTTTTGTGTCAGGATATCGATCTTTCTGGGTGTTGTCATTGTTGGTGGCGTTTATTGACTTGTTACGGTTTGTTTTCTTGTTCAAGCTGCTGCGGAGGAGAATCAGGGGAAAAACAGCCGCTTTTAGAAACGGGCGATCATACTGCAAGCTATCATACTTCTTGATTTGCAGTTGCTCTTATAGGCAAACTATGCATAGAGGCGGCACTTAATTAATATTTTTTATTTAAATGGAGGGATGCATGTATAAGAATATTTTTGCTTTTTTTTTGTTGTTTTTTAGTGTGAGCGTTTTTGCTAATCATTATTCTTTGCTTAAAAGTAAACAGTTGGTAATCGTTACGGTTAATCATCCGAAATCGAGTCAAGCAACAATGCAGTTGCTTGCACGTCCGACTTTGCATTCTGATTGGCGGTATGTTGGAAAGCCTTTTTCAGTTGTGATTGGAAAGAACGGCAGTACGAAAAATAAAAAAGAAGGTGATAATAAAACGCCTGAGGGGTTGTTTACAATTTATTCTGCATTTGGCATATCTAAGATGGGACGTAAATTAACTAAAATGCCATATCGAATTATTACGCCTAATATTGTTTGTGTGGATGATAAAAATTCTCAATTTTATAATCAAATTGTGAATAAGAAACGCATTTTAAAATCTGATTGGCGAAGTGGTGAACGAATGTTTAATTATAAAAAAGCCTATCGATTCGGATTGAGAATTGGAAATAATATGCGTCCGATTGTTTCTGGCAAAGGATCATGTGTTTTTATGCATGTTTGGAAGAGTAAAATTCATCCAACCGCTGGCTGTATTGCAATGTCAAAAAGACATATTAAGCAATTATTGAAATGGCTGAATCCGGAAAGCCACCCGTTTGTTTTAATTAAAAAACGTTCTACAAGCGCGCAAGTTGCAAAATTTATTTCATCGTTGGCGTAATGTGTTTTTGTGAGGCAGGCTAAGTTTCTCTGAAGGTCTGGAGATTATTTTAAGAGGACACGGCACGCTGTGTCGCTACATTAAATATATATGTTCACCAATAATATGAGGAAAGGAAGCGATGAATAGATTGCAAGGTCGTGTAAAAAGTGTTGTTGTGCGGGCAGTTTGTGTTCTGTGTTTTTTGTTTTTTTCTATGTCTTTTGCTGCGCCGTCTGCGCGTTTAATGCCGTACTTTCTGAAACATCGCATAAATTCAACACAAACTATTAATCATCAAAAATGGCAATCTCTGTTGAGTCGGTATGTTGTGAGAAGCCGTAATGGTTTGAACTTGGTGAGGTATTCAAGATTCTCGCGGCATGATCGACGTGTATTAGCGCAGTATCTTAAAGCGTTAGCGGGTGTGAAAATATCTCAATATAGTCGTCGGGAACAGCTTGCTTATTGGATTGATCTTTATAACGTTTTAACAGTTGATGTCGTATTAAAGCATTATCCGATTGATAGCATTCGTAATATTAAGTTGTTTGCCGGTTGGTTTGGCAGTGGACATTGGGACGCTAAACTTGTTACTGTTGAAGGACAGCGCTTATCGCTAAATGATATTGAGCATCGAATATTACGTCCAATATGGAGAGATTCGAGAGTTCATTATGCAGTTAATTGTGCATCCATTGGTTGCCCGAATTTACAGAAAACTGCTTATACCGGTAAGAATGTTTATCGCTTGTTAAATAAATCGGCGCGGGAGTACGTTAATAGTCCGCGCGGCGCACAGATTAAAAATGGACGATTAACTGTTTCAAAAATATATGTTTGGTTTAAGTCTGATTTTGGTGGGACAGATACAGATAAAGCAGTTATCCAGCACCTGATTCGATATGCACGTCCGGTATTAAGAAAACAATTGTCAAATTATCAAAAAATTAACGGCAGTTATTATGATTGGAGATTAAATGGCGTGTGATTTGATGCATAATTCGCTATGATTGCTGTTTTTAGACCTAATTCTTATGGTTAAAAACTATGAAAACAAGATTTTGTCCTAGTCCGACCGGACACATGCATTTGGGAAATGTTAGAACCGCGTTATTTAGCGCTGTATGTTCAAAAGCAAGTAATGGTCAGTTTTTGCTGCGCATTGAAGATACTGATCTAGCGCGTTCAGAAGAGAAATATACTGCCGCTATCATTGAAGATTTGTTATGGCTTGGTATTGTTTGGCAGGAAGGTCCGGGTGAGGATAAAGAAAACGGTCCGTATTTTCAGTCTCAGCGAGTTCCATTGTATGAGAAATATTATCAATTGCTCATCGATAAATGTTTTGCTTATCCGTGTTTTTGTTCTGAACATCAATTGGTTTTGACGCGAAAAGCACAATTGGCTTCCGGCAAACCGCCGAGATATCCCGGAACATGTTGTTCATTAAGTTCTCAAGATGTTGCAAAAAAAATAGCAGAAGGCATAAAGCCGACTTTACGTTTTAAAGTGCCACTGCATCAGATCATTGAGTTTATTGATTTGGTAAAAGGCGTGCAGCGGTTTGAATCAGATGATATTGGTGATTTTATTATTCGCAGGGCAGACGGTATGCCGTCGTTTATGTTTTGTAATGCTATTGATGATTCCGTGATGGGTGTGACACATGTGATGCGGGGTGAAGATCATCTAACTAATACGCCGCGTCAATTAATGATTTTGCAGGCCTTGGGGATGAACGTGCCAGAGTATGCACATATTTCATTGATTTTGGGTTATGACGGGAGTCCTTTGTCAAAACGGCATGGCAGTAGCAGTTTGGATGATCTAAGACAAAATGGTTTTTTGCCTGAAGCAATCGTTAATTATCTTGCGCGGTTAGGTCACCGATATGAGGAAAATAAGATATTATCTTTCAGTGACTTAGCGGATAACTTTGATGTAAATTCTTTAAGCAAATCTGCGGCAAAATTTGATTCTGTTCAGATGATGCATTGGCAGAAAATAGCGCTTGCTGCAATGGATACACAAACATTCTGGTCGTGGGTGAGCCCACAGTTGGAGCAAATTGTACCCGAATCATTGCGAGAGCTTTTTGTTGAAACGGTTGCGCCGAATGTTGTGTTGCCAGATGATGCGGTTTATTGGGCAGAGGTTTTGTTTGGTGATTTGAAAACATTTGACGATGAGCAGATAAAAATTGTACGCAGTGCGGGTAAAGCCTTTTACGAGGAGGCATTGAAGGCTTTGGCGGAATTCGGAGATGATTTTTCAAGTATAAGTAAGAGACTAAAAGAGAATTTGGGCGTAAAAGGCAAATCGCTATTTTTACCGATACGTGTTGCGTTGACAGGGGAGTCGCATGGACCGGAATTGGTCAATATTTTTAAGTTGTTGAATGTTAGCGAGTTAGAAGCTCGATTAAATTATGCTAGAGAATTATGTTAAAAATCTACAATAGCTTATTAAAATCTAAAGAAATTTTTAAACCGTTTGTTCAGGGGCATGTAAATTTATATGTTTGCGGTATGACGGTTTATGATCTTTGTCATATTGGTCATGCCAGATCGATGATCGTCTTTGATGTGGTTGTACGGTTTCTAAAATCTCAAGGGTATCAAGTCAAGTATGTGCGCAATATTACGGATATTGACGATAAAATTATTCGGCGTGCGAATGAAAAAAAAGAAAATTTTAAGGATTTAACAGATCGAAATATTTCTGCTATGCATGAAGATATGATCCGTTTGGGGCTGATAGCGGCGGATGAAGAACCACGCGCGACAGAGTTTATGGAAGATATTATTCGGTTAATCCAAACGTTAGTTGATAAAGGCGCTGCCTATGTTGGCGATAATGGAGATGTTTATTTTGATATTAGCCATTTCGAGAATTATGGGAAATTGTCGCACAGAGATCTTGATAAACTTAGAGTGGGCGCAAGAGTTAAATTATCAAAAGCTAAAGCCGATCCGCTGGATTTTGTGCTTTGGAAATTAGCTAAACCAGACGAACCAAGCTGGGATTCACCTTGGGGAGAAGGGCGACCGGGTTGGCATATTGAATGTTCTGCTATGGCTTTATCATGTCTGAATAATCAAGTGGATATTCATGGGGGCGGAATGGATTTGTTGTTTCCGCATCATGAAAATGAATTGGCTCAATCCGAAGCTGCAACAGGTGAAAGATTTGTTAATACATGGATGCATGTGGGGCTTTTGCAGATTAATAAGACAAAAATGTCTAAGTCATTGGGGAATATCTTTACGATTCGTGAAGTATTGGAAAAATTTTTGCCCGAGGTAGTTCGTTATTTTATGATATCGAGTCATTACCGCAGCCCATTAAATTATTCAGAAAAAGCGCTGCAGCAAGCGCATCAATCTTTGGGGCGATTATACGTGACGCTTAGAGATCATTTGGCGCAAGATGATGTGATGCCGCCAAAGGCGACAGCGCCAAAAACAATAGAATTTGAGCAACGCTTTATTGCAAAGATGAATGATGACTTTAATACCCCCTGTGCACTGTCTGTTTTGTTTGATTTATCTCATGAAATCAACAGGTTAGATAAGGTAGACAATGTTTGTTCTGGCGAATTGGTTGTGTTATTAAAATATTTGGGTGGTCTGTTAGGTATCTTACAGCAGAATCCGGACGAATTTTTGAAATCTAAAAGAGAAAGCCAATTTTCGGATGATGAGCTACTTAAGATCGAATCCTTAATTCAAGAGCGTCTACAGGTGCGAAAAGATAAAAATTGGGCTGAGGCGGATAGAATTCGTGAAGAATTATCATCAATGAATGTCATTTTAGAAGATACGTCGGATGGAACAAATTGGCGATCGGATGATGGTAGATGACAAGAAGAAAATAGAAAATAAGAATTGAAAAGATTCAAAACACGTTTATTTTGTTTTTCGGTTGTTGCAAAAAAGATACAAAATCCATAAAAAAGCAAAAAAATCGATCAAAAATAAGTCAAAATAGCAATTTTCCTACAATTTTTTGCAAAACTTCCTTTCATTTTTTTAAAAATCTGCT
>CBDVDN010000099.1:0-5139 GCA_965372775.1 uncultured Gammaproteobacteria bacterium | reverse complement strand
AACAATTCAACCCGCTCAAATTCTGTTTCTGTCTTCTGCCTTTCTGTCCTCTGATCCGAACCCACACTATCAGCTTGGAAGGCTGAAGTTCTACCATTGAACTACACCCACTTTTAAAAAACAGAAGTCAGATCTCTCAACTTCTAACTTCTGTCTTCTGTCTTCTGAACCGAGCCTAGCCACGCCCACTCAAAGTTCTATAAATTCATCTTTTCTTTCAATAAGTTAGGGGATCAAAAAATTATATTTCCTGACTCCTAGTTCCTAACTCCTAGTTTCTGGTTTGGAGGGGGTAGGATTTGAACCTACGAAGGCAGAGCCGTCAGATTTACAGTCTGATCCCTTTGACCACTCGGGAACCCCTCCTGAAAAGGAGCCAGCCATTCTGCGATATTAAAAGATAGATGTCAAATGATTTTCTTGACTATTTCTTTATTTTTCTTAAATTTATTCTTCTTTCGCCATTTTTTCGTATTGCTGCCATCGTTTATCAATATCTTCTTGTGCTAATTTCATCAACTCTTCGGCATGTTTTGGATTAATACGCTCCAATATTCTGAAGCGGTTTTCATGTTTTGTGTATTCGCTGATAGGAATACTCGGTTTTTTTGAGTCTAATTGCATGGGATTTAAGCCTTGCTTTGCTCTATCTGGATCATAACGATATAACATCCAACATCCGCTTTTGACAGCTAGATCCTGCAAATGCATGCCCTGCCGCATATCAATGCCATGTGCAATACAATGAGAATAAGCGAGAATTACAGAGGGTCCGTTATAAGCTTCCGCCTCCTTTATAGCACGAATAGCCTGTGCCGGACTGGATCCCAAGGAAATGCTGGCAACATATGCCGTCTCATAAGACATTGCCATAATACCTAAGTCTTTTTTAGCTTTTTCCTCACCGTTTGCCGCAAACTTGGCTACAGCACCCCTTGGTGTTGCTTTTGATGCCTGCCCACCTGTATTGGAATAAACTTCGGTATCTAAAACCAGAAGATTAATATTTCTTCCGCTTGCAATAACATGATCCACACCGCAAAAGCCAATATCATACGCCCAACCATCACCGCCGACCGCCCAGATACTATGTTCAACTAGATAGTCAGCTATGGATAGCAATTCTTTTGCTCGATTATCTTTAACTTTTTTGAGCGCTGCTTTTAGTTCTTCTACACGCTCACGCTGCGTATCAATTTCTTGGTGCGTTTTTTGTGTGGCATTTAATAACGCATTCACTTTTTCTTCGCCAATTTCTTTGACTAACAATTGCAAGAGATTTTTAGCCTGCCGATTGAACATGTCTTCCGTCAGCCTAAAACCGTATCCAAATTCAGCATTGTCTTCAAACAGAGAGCTTGACCAAGCTGGTCCATGTCCTTTTTGATTTTTTGCCCATGGAATTGAAGGCAGATTGCCGCCAAACACAGAAGAACAACCGCACGCATTAGCAATAATTGCACGATCGCCGAATAATTGACTGATCAATTTAACATAAGGCGTTTCACCGCAGCCCGCACAAGCACAAGAAAATTCAAAAAGCGGCTGTAGAAATTGAATCGTTTGCACGGTCGGATCTTTTGTCATATCCGAGATATAAGGCAGCGTTTCAAAGAAACGAATATTTTCCTGCTCTTGTTCTAAAATCAGTGCTTTTTCTGTCATGTTGATCGCTTTATCTTTACGGGGACATGCTTCAACACAAAGCCCGCAGCCCGTACAATCTTCTACATAAACTTGTAATAAAAATTTTTTGTCATCAGTCAAGTCCGAATTAACTACAAGCTGAGAACGAAGTGGCATGTGTTGAAAATTGTCTGGCGCTTTTTCTATCGCTTTTTTATCCGCCTGTTTGACACGAATCACACTATGCGGACAAACCAAACTGCATCGCCCACATTGTATACAGTGGTCTGGATGCCATTCCGGCACAACAAAAGATACATTATGTTTTTCAAAGCGCGTCGTTTGCAGCGGATAAGTTCCATCATTCGGAATAAGACTAATCGGTAATTCGTCACCCCGATCAACCAGCATTTTATCAATAACATTTTTCATAAAATCCGATGCGTCTTGCGGAACTAATTTTATTTTTTCGATTCCGCTGTCTGCTTTTTGAGGTACTTCAACCACATGTAAATTTTCAAGCGCCTTATCAATCGCCGTTAAGTTTTTTTGAACAACATCTTCACCTTTTCGTGCATAAGTTTTTTTAACGGCACTTTTGATTTTTTGAATAGCCAGTTCTTTCGGCAATAAATCAGAAAGCTCAAAAAAGCAGGCCTGCATAATCGTATTAATACGTTTTCCCATACCGCTTTCAACAGCTACTTTGTACGCATCAACAACATAAAATTTTAATTTTTTATCAATAATGATCTGCTGTATTTTTTGCGGTAAATTCTGCCAAACATCTTTTGCAGAAAACGGGCTGTTTAATAAAAATGTTGCGCCTTCTTTTACAGATTGCAAAACGTCAATACGATCTAAAAAGTGAAATTGATGACATCCGATAAATTGAGCTGATTGCGTTTTATAAGCGGAAAGAATTGGTCTTGGCGAAATACGTAAATAAGATACGGTTCGCGCACCAGATTTTCTTGCATCAAAAGCAAAATAACCTTGTACAAAATTATCCGTTTCTTCTCCAAGGATTTTAATTGAATTCTTGTTTGCGCCAACCGTTCCATCCGCGCCTAATCCGTAAAATATTGCGCGATAGACATCTTCTGCTTCAATATCAAAGCTTGAATCATAATCTAAGCTTGTATGAGTTACATCGTCTTTAATCCCGATTGTAAAGTCATGCTTCGGACAATCTTGCGATAAATTTTCAAAAATTGCTTTAATCATTGCCGGCGTAAATGCTTTACCAGCCAACCCATATCGTCCGCCGACAACTTTAGGCAAAGACTTTGAAAATGATCCGCTCGAGAATTCGCTCATCAAAACAGACGTTATTTTTTGATACAGCGGCTCACCTGCTGCGCCCGGCTCTTTGGTGCGGTCTAATACAGCTATCGCGCGACAAGTTGATGGCAAAATTTTCAAAAATTCACGCGAAGGAAAAGGCTGAAATAACCGTACATTAATACAGCCGACTTTTTCACCTTGTTCCGCAAAATATTCTGCTGTTTCACGAACAGTCGAAGCTGCAGACCCCATCACAACAACAACCCGCTCAGCTTCAGGATGCCCAGTATATTCCAGCGTATGATATTCACGACCTGTAACATCCTTAAATTGACGCATAACTTTTTGAACAATCTCCGGCGTTTTCTCATAAAAAGAATTAACGCTTTCTCGTCCTTGAAAGTAAATATCATTATTCTGAACAACACCGCGCGCGACTGGATTTTCTGAACACAACCTTCTTTCGCGATGCGCATAAACTAATTCATTATCAATTAACGTTTTTAATTGCTCATCAGTTAAGCGCACGATGTTTCTTTCTTCATGGCTGGTGCGAAATCCATCAAAAAAATGAACGTAAGGTACTCGCGTTTCGAGTGAAATCATTTGAGCAATTAACGCATTATCATGTGCGGTTTGAACGCAATCCGAACACAACATCCCAAACCCCGTTTGCCGCACTGCCATAACGTCAGAATGTTCAGCATAAATCGTCATACCCTGTGATGCAACTGCTCGAGATGCAACATGAAAAACAGTTGGAGATAATTCCGCGGAAATATGATACATATCCGGAATCATCAGAAGCAGCCCTTGTGAGGACGTAAACGTTGTCGCTAATGCGCCGGTTTGCAGCGCGCCATGCATCGCACCGCACACGCCGCCTTCACTTTGCATTTCAACAACGTCCGGCACCATATTCCAAATATTTTTATTGCCTTTCGATGCCCAAAGATCCGGCAGCTCTCCCATCGAAGAAGCTGGCGTGATCGGATAAATAATACAAATCTCATTGATTCGATAAGCAACATCAGCAACTGCTTCGTTACCGTCTGTTACATATATTGCATTTTTGTCTTTTTTTAAATTTTTCATCTTTTACCTCTTCATTTAGGATGAGAAAATCGGCATGGTTCAAACCAAGGTAACACTTTCCTCCTGACTTAAATTGATTTTGCGGGTAAACTCCATCAATTTAAAAAACATAAGGAAGTTTCCCATGGAATTAATCAACATATCCAATAAACCGGCCCAATGCGCAGCCAAGTTAATTTCAAACGATGAAAGAAAAAACATCGGACTTCAATCTATTTCAAATCTTCAAACTATCACCGAAATAGCTGCAAGTCAGAACGTTAGCCGTAAATTTGTCTACCAACAGAAAAATAAAATATGCTCAGCGGCTGATGCCGCTTTTGCTGAGCATGAAACTTGCGCTGGAGAACAAGTATTGTTTTGGCTTCCAGTCACGAAATCTTGGCTGCACCAGTTTATTATTGTACTGATATTCGATTGCCGCGCAACATTTAGATGTGTCATAAAAGCAGCTATGTCTTTGCTAGATTATGTCATTTCTATTGGCACGATATTTAATGTGATGAAATCAGTTTCAGTAGATTTTCAGAATATTCATGAAAAAGAGGATTTAAGTTCTGTGAAATTAGGCACAAATGATAAAACCTTCCATCATAATGATCCGGTATTAACTGGCGTTGATGTTACGTCATTGTATTGTTATTTGCTTTCGCAAGAATCTCGACGGGATGGTGATACATGGGGGATCAAGCTCTTGGAGTTGAAAGATAAAGGATATGATCCGGATCGTATTTTTGCTGATGATGGGGATGGTTTAAGAGCTGGGCATAAAATAGTATTTCCTGAAACACCTTGTGACGAAAACGTCTTCCACGCCATAAAATTAATGAAGGAAATGTGCAGATACTTTCGTAATCGATTTAAAAGCGCCATTACATATCGAAAAGATCAAGAACAGAAAATGCTAAAAGCAAAAGAGCGAGGTAACACACAAAAATATTCACGTATATTGGGTATGTCCAGGCAGTATGAATTTTCAATGCAAAACCTATCTGAAACGATTACTACTCTTGTATGTTTGATGGAGCATGATGTATTGAATAAAGCAGGCCCAAATACGGCGAACAGATATGAACTTTATAATTTTATTCTTGATGACGTCTATTGCTCAACAAAGCTTCATGATAATGT